>JAGTSD010000242.1 GCA_018262135.1 Pseudomonadota bacterium
TCGATCTGTTCCAGATAGCCCTCCAGATTGCGAACCGACGGTTGCAGGATCGGCATGGTCCTCGGTTCGAAACTGCCGCTGGCCGGCGCGACGGAAGGGCCGTTAGGAACCTCGTCGGCGACGAGGACGGGAGGCCCCAGGGGCGATGGCCGCAGCGATGTCGGTTCCGCTGCCGCTGGCAGCAACAAATCTGCTCCCTGGATAATCCCCTCCTCGCACAGGGTAAACGCCCGCTCCAGAATGTTCTCCAGTTCGCGGATGTTGCCGGGGAAGGCATAGGTCCGCAGCGCCATCAGCGCTGAGGGCGCCAGCCTGGCCCGCGGCAGCCCGGATTGTCGGCTCAGCCGCTCCAGAATTGCCTCGGCCAGTTCCGGAATATCCTCGGGATGCTCGCGCAGGCTGGGCATGCGCATCTCGATCACGTTCAGCCGGTAAAACAGATCCTGGCGGAAGGCGCCGCTCTGAACCAGCGCCGTCAGCTCCTTGTGACTGGCGCTGAGCACGCGCACGTCAATAGGGACTTCTGCCTGCGCCCCCACCGGCCGCACCGCCCGCTCCTGAATCGCCCGCAGCAGTTTGACCTGCATCGGCATCGGCAAATCCGCCACCTCGTCCAGAAACAGCGTACCACCCCGCGCCGCCTGGAACAGCCCACCCTTGTCCTGGGTGGCACCGGTGAAGCTGCCTTTTTTGTAACCGAAGAACTCGCTTTCCATCAGGTGCTCGGGAATCGCCCCGCAGTTGACCGGCACGAACGGCTGGTCGGCCCGCGGACCGGACAGGTGGATCAGCCGCGCCGCCAACTCCTTGCCGGTACCCGACTCGCCGCTGATCAGAATCGGCGCCTGGCTGCGCGCCAGTTTGGCGATCAGCGCCCGCACTTCGGCCATCGTCGCCGACTGGCCGAGCAGGGTCGGGCGATTGGCGCTGGAATCGTCGTTGCCCCGGCTCAGCCGTAGCGCGGTCGCCACCATGTCGCGCAGCACAGAGAGTTCGAACGGCTTGGACACGAAATCGAACGCGCCCAGTTTCAGCGCCTCCACCGCGATTTCCATGTTGCCGTGGGCGGTGATCACCGCCACTGGCAGGTTGGGATGCTGCTTCTGGATGTGCGCCACCAGATCCAGTCCGCTGCCATCCGGCAGCCGCAGGTCGGTGATGCACAGGTTGAAGGTCTGGCGCTTGAGCAGGACGCGCGCCTCGCTCAAGGTTTCCGCGGGCAGACAGGTCACCCCCATCGGCAGCAGCGTCATTTCAATCAGTTCGCGAATGTCGGCTTCGTCATCCACGATCAGGGCGTGGCAGGCATCCATTACTCCGTCTCCGGTGCTGGGCTGATGGGCGCGAAGGTGATGCGGAAACAACAGCCACCCTCGGCGATCGGCAAGTATTGCAACTGGGCCCGGTTGGCCTCGCACAATTCCCGGGCCAGGTAGAGACCCAGGCCGGTACCCTTGGCCCGGGTAGTGAAAAATGGCTCGAACAGTTTGACAGTATTATCCTCCGAAATGCCGGGACCGGCATCGCGCACTTCCAGAAAGGGCCGCCCGCGGCCAGGGTCCAGGCCAGCACGCAATTCGACTCGCGGCGATTCGCCGGGCCGGACCCCGTGCTGGCAGGCGTTGGCGCACAGGTTCCACAGCACCTGGTGTAGCTGGTGCGGGTCAAAGTTTACCACCAGGGAGTTCGGTTCCACCGTCTGGCGCCACTCGAGCGGGAGCCCATCCCCGTCGGGCGCAAACTCCCGGCTGAAAGCCTCCAGCCAAGACACCAGCACCAGCCGCTCCGGCTTGACCCGGTCGCGCCGGGCCAGATCGAGGACGTCGGTGATGATGCGGTTGGCGCGCTTGACGTGCTCGTGAACGATTTGCGCCAGCCGCTGGTCGCTGGCGCTGGCGCTGGCCGATTCCCGGAGCAGTTGCGCGGCGTGGCTGATCGCCGTCAGCGGATTGCGGATTTCATGAGCGATGCCGGCAGTCAGCCGGCCCAGCGCCGCCAGCTTGATTTGTTGTAACCGGTCGGCAGCCTGTTCCGAGTCATCCAGCAAAATCAAAATGTTGGCGGACTGAAGTCCACTCAGACGGGTGAAGCGCGGGATCAGTTCCGGGCGGTGTTCGGCCGGACGGAACGCCCGCGCCTCCAGCCCGGCGCCATTCAGCCACGCCTCCAGCCGCTGGGCCAGCGGTGGCGACAGCACTTCCAGCGTCATGTTGGACCCCCCATCTTTCCAGCCGAGCGCCTCCCGGGCAGTGTTGTTCAGCAACAGCACCTGGCCAGCGCCGTCCACCACCACCAGCCCGTTTTGCAAGTGGCGGATGATGCCCTGGTTCAGTTCGGCGGCTTCCAGCAGTTCGAAAGTGCGCCGACGGGCCAGTGCCTCGCTGCGTCGCGCCCGCTCAGCCAGTGCGTAGATGAACCCGGCGGCAATGAACAGGGTGGCGCCCAGCACCCCCAGGCGGAGCCAGTCGTCGGAGGCACTGGCCAGACGCTCCCACAGGCCCGTCCAGCCACCCGGCCCGCGCCCGGTTCGGGCCATCGCCTCGGCAATTTGCCACTGGCTCGTCATCCAGGATCCGAGCAGAAGAAAGAAGCCCAGCGCAGCGGACAGGAGCGCCGAAACCAGCGGCAGCAAAATCCCGCTGGCAGCGACGGCGGTGATCAGCAGGCTGTTCAGACTGCTGTTTAGCCCGCCCGAAGCCTGAATCATCACGGTCAGCGCCACCAGATCGACCAGCATTTGCAGATGGGCCTGCACCGATAATACCGGTCGCCGCCGGTAGCTGCCCGCGATGGCGATCAGCGTCAGTATCATATAAATCACTGCCGTGCCCAGGAACAGCTTCGGGTTCTGCGCCCCGAACATCCGGTTTTGTTCGCCCAGTGCGAACGCCGCCAGCAGCAGCGCCGCCAGCGCCAGCCGGTAGAGATGGGACGCCCGGAATACTCGCCACCGGTAGCGGCGATCGGGAAAAGGTTCAAGGGCAGCGGCGAGCGGGTTGATGGCGTTCATGATAGGGCATCTTTACCTCAGGAAAGAGCCGATGTCGAGGTTAACAGGTGGAGTGATGGAAAGGCGTCCGGAGAATGCAAGCCCGGGTTCTCCGGGGCGGGCCGCATCGTTTCGGTGCGCGCCACGCCCATTTCAACCACACCAGCGCCCTGTGCGCGGCGGTATGTGAAGATTAAGGTTTTTCGGGATAGAATAGACGCTCCAACAGAAAGGGGGATGTAAATCGCATGAACCTGCACGAATACCAAGCAAAAGAACTCCTTCAGCAATTCGGCGTGGCAATCCCCGCCGGCATCAAGGTCACTTCCCAGCAGGAAGCAATTGAGGCGGCCAAGGAGATTCGGCACGATGGGCCATGGGTGGTCAAGGCTCAGGTCCATGCCGGCGGGCGCGGCAAGGCGGGCGGCGTCAAGTTCGTTCGCACCATTCAGGACGTGGAGGCGCAGGCTGGCCGGCTGCTCGGCTCGACCCTGCACACCCACCAGACCGGTCCCGAAGGCGTCAAGGTTCACGCCCTGCTGATTCAGGACGGCGTGGACATCGCCAAGGAATACTACCTGAGCTGTCTGGTGGACCGTAGCAAGAAGCGCATCATTCTGATCGGCTCGTCCGAGGGCGGCATGGACATCGAGGAAGTCGCCGCCAAGACGCCCGAGAAGATCCTGACGCTCACCGTTGACCCCATCGCTGGCGTCCAGCCCTATCAGGCCCGCGATCTGGGCTTCAAGATGGGCATGGGCAAGAAGGAAGTCGATCAGTTGGTCAAGGTGTTGAACGGGGTTTATAACCTGTTCGTCCACAAGGATTGCAGCATGGTCGAGATCAACCCGTTGATCGTGACCACTGACGGCCAGATGATGGCGCTGGACGCCAAGGTCAGCCTGGACGACAACGCCCTGTACCGGCACAAGGATACCGCCGAGC
>JAGTSD010000243.1 GCA_018262135.1 Pseudomonadota bacterium
CCCCCCTCTTGCTCCCACCGTCGCCAAACCGGAACCGGAACCGGCACCCAGCGCTCGCGTGGCCCGGGTAGAACCCCCACCCGAGCCAAGACCGGAACCAAAACCGGAACCCAAGCCGGAACCCAAGCCGGAACCCAAGCCGGAACCCAAGCCGGAACCCAAGCCGGAACCTGAACTACCGCCGATCAGCATGGTTTCGGTGCCGCAACCAGCCGAACCAACTGGCACTATTGAAGAACGCCCGCCCAAATCCGAGCCCACAACCGCGCCGCCCACGGCCGAACAGGCTTGGGCCGCAGTCAAAAACAGCAACGATCCGGCCGAGATCCAGCGGTTTCTAGCGAGCTATCCCAAAAGCCGGCAGGCCTCGGCCGCACGGGCCACTCTGAAGCAGTTGCAAAAACAGCAGTCGGCCATGCCGGCCCGGCTGTTCGTCCGGGCCGATCAGGAAGATGCCGAGGTGCTGATCAACGGCAAGAACGTCGGCACGACGCCTCTGGAAGTGGAACTGAAGCCCGGTGCCTACAAGGTTCGGGTCCGCCTGGAAGGTTATACCGACTGGAACGGGCAGGTGAATTTGAACGCCGGCGATGAAAGCACGCTAACAGCTTCGCTACCCCTCAAGCGGATGGAAGTTGTCACCAAACCCACCCCTCGGCCACCGGAACCGCCAGCGAAACCCGAACCCGAACCGGAACTGGAACCAGAACCCGAACCGGAACCGCCCCAGTCCCGCCCTGCGGAACCCCAAACGGTGGCCAAGGCTACCCCATCCACCTCGTCCAACTGCCTGCGCGGCAACTGCCGGAACGGTGAAGGCATTTACCGCTATCCGGACGGCAGCGAATACTCCGGGGATTTTCGCAACGCCAGGATGCACGGTCAGGGCACCTATACCTATGCCGGCCGGGGCGAAAAATACGTCGGCGAATGGCGCAACAGCGTGATCAACGGCCAGGGCACCTACTATTATCGCAGCGGTAACCGCTATCAGGGGGAATGGCGCAACGGCCGTAAGCACGGCCAGGGTACCTATCTCTATGCCAGCGGCGACAAATACGTCGGTGATTTCGCCAACGATGAGCCTAACGGTCAAGGGACCTATTATTACCGCAATGGCGACCGCTACGAGGGCGAATTTCGCAACGGCCGCAAGCATGGCCAAGGCGTCATGTACGAGCGTGGCATGCGGATCGTCGGCGAATGGCAGGATGATCGCAAAGTCCGGGTGACGGTGGAAAAGTAAGCGGGCAAAAGGAAGGCGGAGCGTCCGGCTGAATGCCGAACCTCCGCCTGGCCCCCAACAACCCACCTTGGCGCTTCATCACCTAATCCCAGGCGATCCTGCCACGGGAATGCTCTGTCCGTTATCGGGTATCCGGATGCAAGTCGCCCCTAACGATGAAACAGGGAATGCTGGATCATCCGGCGCGGCAGGACCGGCCAGCCATATGGCACGAAATCCGTGTTGTTCTCTTCCAGGCATCGGACTGAATGCATCTGGGTACCCTTGATCGGTACATCCCCGCCATAACCGCCGCAGTAGCTGCCCCCGCTCGCGCTAACGCAGGCTGCCGTGCCGCGATAGGGACAACTATGCTTGTCCACCGGCATCAGCCCTTCGCTTCCATAGCGCCTGGCTTTCACCGGTCGCGTAATTTCGTTTTTCATTCGGAGATTCCTCATCTTGATGGTGGCGGCGCCGTCTCTCCCCCAACGCCCATTTTCTTGATTTTTTATAGAATATTATCGCTTAAGCCTACTTTGGAGCGGGTAATATCAAGTTTTGGAATCCTGGAGTAAATAAGGAATTTTGCGGGCCCTATCAGGGTTTTCCCTATAGATGAAATCGAGTATTAGCGTCACCGGATTATTGACCTTCGCCGGCCTCCTGGCCTGCCTGGCTACGCTGGCCAGCTTCGCCGGGCTGTTCTGGTGGGGGTTTGAGCTCGTTACCCATTTCCGGGTGCAGTACGCGCTGGCCCTGAGCGGATGCGTTCTGATCCTGCTGACGCTGCGCCAGTGGCGCTGGTCGGCCCTGTTTGGGGCATTTGCCCTGCTCAACCTGGCGTTCGTCATTCCAGCATTCCGGGAGGATGACGCCGCAGCGCCTGCCGTTGCCGAGAGTCAGCCCACCCTGCGCGCCCTCCTCGCCAACGTGAACGCGGGGAACCGCGATTTGGAACGCCTCCAGCACCTGATCGTCGAATCCGATCCCGATATCATCCTGTTACTGGAAGCGACGCCATGGCTGCTCGACCGTTTGCGCGATCTCAACAAAAGCTATCCACACCACGTGGCCGAACCCCGGGACGATCCGTTTGGCATCGCCCTGTTCGGCCGCCATCCTTGGGGCCGGAGTCAGATCTTCCGCTTCGGCGACGCTGCCAGTCCGCCCGCCATCGTGGCGACGATCACCGCAGGCGAACGCTCATTCACCCTCATCGGCACCCATCCCTGGCCCCCGGTCAGCGCTGAACTGGCCGAGGGCCGCAACGAACAATTGCGGGCGCTGGCCAGCCGCGTTCGCCAGAGTCAGCTCCCCCTGCTGGTACTCGGCGATCTCAATCTCTCCCCCTGGTCACCCTGGTTCGCCCGGTTGCTCGCCGATTCCGGCCTGCGCGACAGCCGGCGCGGGCGAAGTATCCAGCCGTCCTGGCCGGCGGGCTGGTGGCCGCTGTGGATTCCCATCGACCACGCACTGTATTCCGAAGGCATCCACATCCGGCATCGGGAAATCGGTCCGGCCATTGGTTCCGATCATTATCCGGTCATTGTTGACTTTCAGGTTTCCGGCCCATAATTCGGCAAGCCAATCATCAATTCGCTGGAGGCTGCCCTTATGCTCTTCGTTCCATCCTCCGACCCGGAATCGGCCACCGAGACCGATGGGGTCCCCGATTCATCCAGACGCGCGTTTTTCACCCGACTGGCAGCCCTGGCGGCAGCGGGTCTCGGCCTCGCCCCGAAATCCGATGCGGCGGACGGCGGCTGGTGGGACGAACCTCCCATAGTGACCCGCCCCAACTGGCCGACGCACGTTCCTCAATACCGGAACCGCCCGCCGGCCCGATACTGGAACCAGCCACCGACTCGATCCTGGAGCCAACCGCCCACTCGGTCCTGGAATCAGCCGCCGGCCCGATATTGGGATCAGCCGCCGGCCCAACCCTGGACCACGACCGACCTGAACACCAAAGTCGAACGCTACGTGACGTACCTGCGCCAAATCGGACGGATGGCGGCCAACGAACGCACCGCCTGGCTAGTCTACGATTTCACCAGTCGGCGTTTCCTGGTCACCATCAACGCCGGTCTGCCCTACCAGAGCGCCAGCATGATCAAGCCGTTCATCGCCCTGGCGTTCTTCCACAAGGTCCAGGAGGGTCAACTCGACTACACGTCCTATCACCAGCAACGGATGGAGGCGATGATCCAGCACAGCGACAATCGCGCCACCAACTACTTCATCGAACTGTTGAACCGGACCAGCAGCCGCTCCGGTCCTTCTGAGGCCGAACATACCCTGAAGCGGCGTCATCCCGGTGTGTTCCGGCAAACCCGGATCGTCGAGTACATCCCCGGCAGCGGCCGGACCTACCGCAACCGTGCCTCCGCTTTCGACTACCATCGCTTCCTGCAAGCGCTCTGGTACGACCAACTGCCCTACTCCGCCGAACTCCGGCGCCTGATGTACCTGCCGAACCGCGACCGCGTCTACACCGGCGCGGCGGGAGTGCCGCGCGGGACCGCAGTGATCGACAAGACCGGCACCACCGCCCGCTTGTGCGGCGACATGGGCATTCTGGTCGCCCGAGGCCGCGACGGCCGCAGCTATCCCTATACCTTCATCGGTATCATCGAAAAGGCCCGGCCGACCCGAAACTATGGGGCCTGGCAAAAGGCGCGCGGCGACGTCATCCAATTCGACTTCCGCCCACCGTTCCCAGGACGCTTCACTCGATGCCCTACAACTTCGACCAATCACCCGTCCGGCGCGGCACCGACAGTCTCAAATGGCACCGCTACGGCGACGCCCTGCCGCTATGGGTAGCGGACATGGATTTCGTCTCGCCGGAACCGGTGCTGGCGGCTTTGCACCAACGGGTCGCGCACGGAGTGTTTGGCTATGGCGCGCCGCCGGACGAACTCACGCAAGCGATTTGCGAGCGGATGGCCGATCTCTACGGCTGGGCCGTCACGCCGGAGCAGATCGTCTATCTACCAGGGCTGGTGTGCGGCTTGAACGTGGCCTGCCGGGCGGTCAGCGAACCGGGCGATGCAGTGCTGGTGCAAACCCCGGTGTACCCGCCCTTTCTCTCCGCGCCACCGAACCAGGATCGGCGATTGATCGCCGCCGAATTGACGGCGGAAGCGCGGGACGGGCGACTGTACTACAGCTTCGACGATGCGGCGTTCGCAGCGGCTATCGACTCGCGCACCCGGCTGTTTATCCTCTGCCATCCGCACAATCCGGTCGGGCGGACGTTCGGTATCGAGGAGTTGAACCGGTTGGCGGCGATTTGCGAGCGTCACAATCTGACCATCTGCTCGGACGAGATTCACTGCGACCTGCTGCTGGACGGGCGGCGGCATGTTCCGCTGGCGACCCTGTCTCCGGAAATCGCCCAGCGCTGCATCACCCTGATGGCGCCGAGCAAGACCTTCAACATCGCCGGCCTGGGCGCCAGCTTCGCGATCATCCAGAACCCGGAACTGCGGCGGCAATTCAAACACGCGATGCGCGGCATCGTGCCGGATGCGAACATTCTCAGCCTGAACGCCGCGCTGGCCGCCTACCAGCACGGCGGCGACTGGCTGCGGGAGTTGCTGGTTTATCTGGCCGCCAACCGGGATTATGTGGTTGATGATGTGGCCCGCCATCTGCCCGGCATTCGCGCCACGGTCCCGGAGGCGACCTATCTGGCCTGGCTGGATTGCCGGGATGCAGGCCTGCCCGGCAATCCGCACGATTTTTTTCTCAACAAAGCCAGGGTGGCGCTGAACGATGGCGCAACCTTCGGGCCGGGCGGTGAAGGTTTCGTGCGGTTGAACTTTGGCTGTCCGCGCGCCCTCCTGGCGGAAGGGCTGGAGCGGATGCGGCCGGCGCTGGCGGGGCGGTAAAAAATATTCCCCTCCTGGGCCAAGGAGGGGCGGCGCGTAGCGCCGGGGTGGTTGGAA
>JAGTSD010000244.1 GCA_018262135.1 Pseudomonadota bacterium
CTGAGCCAGGATCAAACTCTTCAGTTCAATACTGACAATCCAAAACTTCCGCAAAGCGTCCTCAACTACTGAGAGAACACTCGCTGATCTCGCTTCCGCACCGACCGCAAGCTCCCCCCTATCGACCTGCTGCTTTCTTAAGGAACTTTTACCTTTCCCCACCCGAAGAGTACGGAAGGCAATGCGATAAACTCAATCAAATCCTTTGACAAGCAACTCTCCAAAAAGTCTCACTGCCCTGGCGCCTGGGCCTTTGGCAACCACGCCACCAGAGGAAGCGCGCATTATAGGGGGAGAAATTCTGCTGTCAACTGCCCGTCATCAAATTTTCAAAATCCGGTCACAGCACCACGACCCGGGCTACGCGCCGCTTACCCACCTGGTAGACGTGGCTACTGCCGGCTGCCAGTTCGAGGCTGCGGTTTTCGATCCGTTCGCCATCGATCCGCACCGCGCCTTGCTGGATCGACCGCAACGCCTCCGACGTGCTGGCCACCAGTCCTGCCTCCTTGAGAAGGTTGGCGATCGGCAAGCGACCATTTTGAGACCGCACCCGCACCTCGGGCACATCTTCGGGGAGCACTCCTTTCTGGAACCGCTCGATGAACGCCGCCAAGGCCTGACTGCCCGCGCCGGCGCCATGGAACCGGTCCACCAGCTCTTCAGCCAACTTGAATTTGATATCGCGCGGATTCAGACCCTCCTGGTCTACCTGCCGCCGCCATTCCACAATCTCGCGCGTCGGGCGGAAGCTGAGCAACTCGAAGTAGCGCCACATCAGGTCGTCGGAAATGGACATCAGCTTGCCGAACATTTCGTTCGGCTCGTCGCGGATGCCGACATAGTTCCCCAGCGACTTCGACATCTTCTGCACGCCGTCCAGACCTTCCAGAATCGGCATGGTGAGGACCAGTTGCGGCGGCTGGCCGTAGTGTTTCTGCAACTCGCGGCCGACCAGGAGGTTGAATTTCTGATCGGTGCCGCCCAGTTCCACGTCCGCATGCATGGCCACCGAGTCGTAACCCTGTACCAGTGGATACAGGAATTCATGGATAGCGATGGGCTGGCCGCTGGCGTAACGCTTACCAAAGTCATCCCGCTCCAGCATCCGGGCAACCGTGTGCTTGGCCGCCAGATGAATGAAATCGGCCGGCGTCATCCGGTCGAACCAGGTCGAATTGAACATCACCTCGGTCCGGTCGGGATCAAGGATCTTGAACACCTGCTCTTGATAGGTCTTGGCGTTGGCCAGAATCTCCTCACGCGTCAGCGGCTTGCGAGTGACATTCTTGCCGGTCGGGTCGCCGATCATGCCGGTGAAGTCGCCGATCAGGAACATCACGTGATGGCCGAGGTCCTGAAACTGGCGAAGCTTGTTGATCAGCACGGTATGGCCGAGGTGCAGATCGGGAGCTGTCGGATCGAAACCGGCCTTGACTCGCAATGGCCGACCGGACTTGAGCCGCTCGATCAACTCCTCTTCCAGCAGGAGATCCACCGCGCCGCGTTTGATCAACTCCAGGGATTCTTCAAGGGGATGCATGGGTCACGCGGAGAAGGATGAGCCGCAGCCGCAGGTCGTGACGGCGTTGGGATTGCGGATCACGAACTGAGCGCCTTCCAGGTCGTCGGTGTAGTCAATTTCGGCGCCGACCAGATATTGGAAACTCATCGGGTCAATCAATAGCTTAACCCCCTGCTTTTCCACCACGGTATCGCCATCGCCGAGGTTCTCGTCGAAGGTAAAACCGTACTGGAAGCCAGAGCAGCCGCCGCCGCTGATGAATACGCGCAGCATCAGGTTGGGATTCGCTTCTTCTTCCAGCAGTTCCTTGACCTTCAGCGCCGCAGCATCGGTGAATAGCAGGGGATCATCAGCGGGGGTGAAGGTTTCCACAGTGGCGCTCATAGCTTTATCCTCTTTTGCAAAGTTGGAAAATTGTCCGATTGTTGACCGTTAGGGTCAAGAATAGTTGTCCACGGAAATCACGGAAATCACGGAAATCACGAAAAATGGATGGCTGGGGAGCTTATGGCAGCAGTGCGATCTGCTCCAGCCCGGCAGTTTCCGGCAGGCCGAACATCAGGTTCATGTTCTGCACGGCCTGACCCGCTGCGCCCTTGACCAAGTTATCAATGACCGACAGCACCACCACGGTTTTGCCATTCTGGGGCCGATGCACCGCCAGCCGGCACTGGTTCGCTCCGCGCACGCTACGGGTTTCGGGATGCGACTTCGGCGGCAGTACGTCCACGAAGGGTTCGCCGGCATAGCGCCGCTCGAACAGCGCCTGTAAATCTACATCAGGATCGGTCAGGGTCGCGTACAGCGTGGCGTGAATGCCGCGAATCATCGGCGTCAGGTGCGGCACGAACACCAGGTCCACCAGGCGACCGGCCACCGTCGTCAGACCCTGGCGGATTTCGGGTAGATGGCGGTGCGCCGGCACGCCGTAAGCCTTGAAATTGTCGCCGGCTTCGCACAGCAAAATACCGACCTCGGCCTTGCGGCCCGCGCCGCTGACCCCGGATTTGGCGTCGGCGATCAGCGAGTGCGGATCAACTACGCCCGCTTCCAGCAAGGGCAGGAAACCCAGTTGCACCGCCGTCGGATAGCAACCGGGATTGGCAATCAGCCGGGCGGCGCGAATCGCCGCGCGGTTGACTTCAGGCAGGCCGTAGACCGCTTCCACCAGCAGTTCCGGGCAGGCGTGCGGCATTCCGTACCACTGCTCCCAGTCCTCGGCCCGACGCAGCCGAAAATCCGCCGCCAGGTCAATGATTTTGACCCCGGCTTTCAGCAACGCCGCCGCGCTCTTCATGGCGGTGCCGTTGGGAGTAGCGAAAAACACCACATCGCAGCCTTTCAGCACGGCGTTGTCCGGCTCGACAAAAGCCAGATCCACCCGACCGCGCAGATTGGGAAACAGTTCGCTGACCCGACGGCCCTTCTCGCCGCGCGAGGTGATGACCGCCAGTTCTACCGCTGGATGCAGCGCCAGCAACCGCAGCAATTCAACGCCGGTATAGCCGGTCCCGCCCACAATGCCCGCCTTGATCATGGCCGCCATCCTCCCGCAATCGTCGCTGAAAAGCGCGCATCATAAGGCGTTCGCCACCGGGCGCAAGCCATGCCGGCTCTGGCATAATCGCTACGCAGTCACTTTCAGCGATGGTCGCGGTCTGATTCCAGGACGCGATCATCGCTCCCGGAGATTCAACCCATGAAGTTCAACAAAGAAACCCTGATCGCTGGCATCGCGCTGGCGGTGGTTGTGGCGGTTGTCGCCGTCTGGTTCATGCCTGCTGGCCTGCGCCAGGCGCCGCCGCTGGTCGGGCAAACCCTCGACGGCCGCACCCTGACGTTGGAGCAGTTGCGCGGCAAACCGGTGCTGGTGACGTTCTGGGCCACCACCTGCCCGTCCTGCGTCGAGGAAATGCCGCACCTGATCGAGCTGTACCGGGAACTCCAGCCGAAGGGGCTCGAAATCATCGGGGTGGCGATGGCCTATGATCCGCCGGAACAGGTGCACGCCATGGCGGCGAAGCGACAAATTCCCTACCCCATCGTGCTGGATGCCGAAGGGCGCATCGCCCGGGAATTCGACAACGTGCGCCTGACCCCGACTTCAGTGCTGATTTCGCCGGACGGACATATCGTCCAGTACCGGCTCGGACTGCTGGACTTGCCCAAGCTGCGCGAGACGATTGAGGAAATGTTGTAACCGAGCCAAACGTTCGCCGTAGCTAGTGTCTGGCCGAAAACCCCGAAACCCAGTAGGTTGGGCCGAGCTTGCGAAGCCCAACATCCTGATCCCGTTGGGCAACGCTTCGCTTATGCCCAACCTATATCCCATTCCCGGTTTTCGTTCAGATACACTAGTGGGGCGTTTGGTTTGCCCATCGCCATAACTACCCGTCCG
>JAGTSD010000245.1 GCA_018262135.1 Pseudomonadota bacterium
AGCCCCGGTAGCTCAGTTGGATAGAGCGCACCCCTCCTAAGGGTGAGGTCACAGGTTCAATTCCTGTCCGGGGCGCTTCCCGTATGCCACACATTTTATTAATCGCAAGCGCCATGCGAGGAACCTCGTCAAATCGGCAGGTTATCAATCAGCCGCGCCCGGCCCAGCCAGGCGGCGGCAAAGATTCGCAGCCCGGCAACATCCTCTGGCGCCGGACGCTGTAAATCATCGGCGCGGCGGATTTCGACATAATCGGGTCGGAAGCCGCAAGCAGTTAGATTCGCCTTGGCATCCGCCTCCAGCCTGGCCCAATCCCGGTTGCCCGCCCGCCACCGTTCTGCCGTCGCCTGCAGGGTCGCGTGCAACGTGGGAGCGATGGCCCGTTGTTCGTCTGATAGATAGCCGTTACGCGAACTCAGCGCCAGCCCGTCGGGTTCCCGTACCGTCGCTACGCCGATGATTTCCACCGGCAGGTCGAGATCGGCAGCCATCCGGCGGATGATAACCAGTTGTTGCCAATCCTTTTCGCCGAATACCGCCACGTCCGACTGCACCATGTTAAACAGCTTGCTCACCACCGTGGTGACGCCGGTGAAATGACCGGGCCGATTGGCGCCGCACAGCACCGCCGGCAGTTCCGGCACCGTGACCTGGGTCATGTTCTCCAACGGCCGTGGATACATCTCGGCCACGCTGGGCGCGAACAGCAGGTCCAGCCCGGCGGCTTCCAACTGACGCGAGTCCGCTTCCAGGGTGCGGGGATAGGCGGCGAAATCCTCGCTGGGACCAAACTGCATCGGATTGACGAAGATGCTGGCTACCGTGCGCGGCGCCAACTCACGAGCGCGCTCGACCAAGTGAATGTGGCCCCGGTGCAGGTTGCCCATGGTGGGTACGAAGGCGACCCGTTCTCCAGCCCGTTTCCAGGCCACGACCTGGGCGCGCAGTTCGGCGATGGTGTGGACGGTCTGCATGATGCGCTCTCCTCGACGATCAGGCCATGCAGTGTTCGGGGCCGGGGAATTCGCCGCTCTTGACGGCGGCCACGTAGGCGGCGACCGCTGCTTGCAGGCTGTCATGGCCAGTCAGGAAATTTTTGGAGAACTTTGGCCGGCGGCCAGGCGTGATGCCCAGCATGTCGTAACAGACCAATACCTGGGCGTCGCAGTGAGGACCCGCGCCGATGCCGATCAGCGGGATGTCCAGCGCCTCGGTCAATCGCGCCGCCAGTTCCGCCGGAATGCACTCGACCAGCGCCACATCTGCGCCAGCCTCCTGCAAGGCCAGCGCCTCATCAATCATCTGGCGAGCGGCGGCTTCCTCGCGGCCTTGCACCTTGTAGCCGCCCAGCTTGTTCACCGACTGCGGCAGCAGCCCCAGATGGACGCAGACCGGAATGCCATTGCGGCTCATCTGGCGCACGGTTTCAGCCAGCCAGCCGCCGCCTTCCAGTTTGACCATGCGCGCGCCGCCTTCACCCATCAGCCGGGCGGCGTTGCGCACCCCCTGCTCGACCGTGGCGTAGCTGGCGAACGGCATATCCGCCATCAACAGCGCCGTCTGACAGCCGCGCGCCACCAACCGGGTGTGATAGATCATGTCGTCCATCGTCACCGGCACCGTGGTGCGCTGGCCCTGCACCACCATGCCCAGCGAATCGCCGACCAGAAGCACCTCGACGCCTGCCGCTTCCATCAGCGCCGCGAAACTGGCGTCGTAGGCGGTCAGGACCGCGAATTTCTCCCGGTCGCCCTTCATCTTCGTCAGGGTGGTGATCGTGATCGGCTTGCGGGTCGGCTGTTCCTGGTACATGGCGTGCTCTGAGTAGGGCCGCGCCGCGCTGGCAGGTGGAGCGGGGGCGGCGGGTTCGCGAAAGGGTTTGAATACGGGCCGGGCTGGCGGAGCTATCGTACCCCGTTAATCGGCGCTGTCCAGACGGGTGATGACCTGCGGCGGGCAGCGTGCCAGCAGTTCGGTCAGCGGTCCGTGGCCGGGAATGTTCAGATTCGGGGCGATGTCGCACAGCGGATAAAGCACAAACGCCCGCTGGTGCAGGCGGGGATGCGGCAGGGTCAGCCGGGGATCGTCGCTGGTGAGATGATCGTACAACAGCAAATCCAGGTCCAGGGTGCGCGCTTCCCAGCGCACGCTCCGGGTTCGACCCTGCGCCAGTTCAAGCGTCTGCAACGCCATCAGTAATTGCAGGGGAGTTAGGCCGGTATCCAGTGCGGCCACGGCGTTGATGTAGTCCGGCTGGCCGGGTGGCCCGCCGACGGGCGCCGTGCGATACAGCGGCGATTGCGCCACGCACCCACTGGCGAGAATCCCGTTCAGCGCCTGGAACGCCCGCCGCACCTGGCGGATCGGGTCATCCAGATTGCTGCCGATGCCGATATAGGCCCGCGCGGGTCGCATGGGATCGCTTGCCAGACTCAGGCTTCGGGCGCCGGTTGAGCAGCTTGATCGCCCTTGCGGGAACGCGACTTGCGGCGGCGGCGGGGTTTGCTCGTTTTGGCCTTGGCCGCTGGCTGGGTGGCTTCGACGCGACCGGCGGCATCCAGCGCCAGTAGCCGGGTCCACCAGTCCGCCAGTTCCGCCGCCTGCTCGTCGGCCTCGGCGCGCAGCAGCAGAAAATCGTAGCCGGCGCGAAACCGGGGATGGTCCAGCAGCCGTAGCGGGCGCTTGCCGGTGGTGACCGTCAGCCGCTGCTGCAACTCCCAGATTTCGCGCATCGGCAGGCTGTAGCGGCGGGGCAGGGCGGTATGGCGGATTTGCGCCTGAACGACCCGTTCAGCGGCTTCCTGCAAGACCTCTTGTTCGTCCAATCCTTCCGCTTCCAGGTGGCGCATCTGTTCCCGCAGCGGCTCCCACAACAAGGCGGCGAACAGGAACGCCGGGTGGACCGGCTTGTTTTCAGCCAGGCGGCTGTCGGTGTTGGCCAGCGCCCGGACCAGCAGCGTTTTCGGGTAGTGGTGCTGCTGGTGGTGCAAACAGCGCTCGGTCGCCGGGAACAGCCAGCCGAACAGCCGGTAATGGCGCAGCAGTTCGAAGCTCTGGATGGCGCAGCCCCCCAGGAACAGCTTGAGGACTTCGTCGAACAGCCGGGCGGGCGGAATTTTTTCCAGCAGATGGCCCAGCCGGTGCAACGGCGCTTCGGTAGCGGGATCGAGCCGGAAGCCCAGCTTGGCGGCGAAGCGCACCGCCCGCAGCAGGCGCACCGGGTCTTCGTGGTAGTGTTGCGCCGGGTCGCCGATCAGCCGGATCAGGCCAGCCTTGAGATCGGCCATGCCGCCCACGTAGTCGAGCACCGCGAAGTTGGCGATGTCGTAATACAGAGCGTTGATGGTGAAATCCCGCCGCCAGGCGTCGTCCTCGATGGTGCCGTAGACGTTGTCGCTGAGGATGCGGCCATCCGCCGCCCGTTCCACGCTGGGGCCATCGCCATCCTCGCTGTCATCACCGTGAGCGCGGAAGGTGGCGACCTCGACGATTTCCTGGCCAAACTGAACATGGGCCAGCCGGAAGCGGCGGCCGATCAGCCGGCAATTACGGAAGAGCTTGTAAACCTGTTCGGGGCGGGCGTCGGTGGCGACGTCGAAATCCTTCGGTTCACGGCCGAGCAGCAGATCGCGCACCCCGCCGCCGACCAGACAGGCGCGATAGCCAGCCTCGCGCAGCCGGTACAGGACTTTAACCGCGTTGGGGCTGATGTTGGCCCGCGAGATATTGTGTTCGGGGCGGGGAATGACGACGGGGAGGGAATTCGAGCGTGTGGAGTCCAAGGCGCGTTCGCCAACTCTTGTCTACAGCGGAAGCGTGGGTATAATACTACTTTCCTTCCAAGACGCCACCCGTCATCCCGCTCCCTTCGTCTAGTGGCCCAGGACACCGCCCTCTCACGGCGG
>JAGTSD010000246.1 GCA_018262135.1 Pseudomonadota bacterium
GCCAACCTTTATCAGGAATTCGCCAACGGCGCGTTCGCGGTCTACGTCAGCGGGCCGTGGAACATCGGCGAGTTCGGGCGGCGGCTGCCAGCGGCGGTACAGCCCCACTGGGATACCGCGCCGCTGCCGGCATGGATTCCCCCCCACCCCAACCCTCCCCCGCCAGGGGGGAGGGAGTCCTGGGTGGGCGCGTCGCTGGCCGGCGGGGCCAGTCTGGCGCTCAGCCGGACCTCGCTGCGCCGGGAGGCAGCCTGGACGCTGCTGGAATTTCTCGCCGAGCCGGAACAGCAGGCGCGGTTCTATCAACTCACCGGCGATTTGCCCGCCCGGCAGTCGGCCTGGGCCGATCCGGCGCTGGCCGGCAATCGTTATGCCCAGGCGTTCCGGCGCCAGTTACAGCACCTTCGGGCGACGCCCGCGATTCCCGAGTGGGAACGCATCGCCAACAAGCTCACCTATCACGCCGAACGAGCCATTCGTCGGCAGGTCAGCGTGGACGAGGCGCTGGCGGCGCTGGATCGGGATGTGGACCGGATTCTGGAAAAGCGGCGCTGGCTGTTGAGCCGGGGAGTACAGCCCTCACCTGCGGGCCAGGGGAGCGCACGATGAAGGGTTCCGAACGCCATGCCGCCCTGAGCGCCGGAATCTTTCTTGCGCCGGCGCTGCTGTTGATCGCGGTGTTTTTCTTCCTCCCGGTGCTGGCGGCGCTGCTGCTGAGCTTCAGCGATTTCGACATCTACGCGCTGGGCGATCTGAACCGGCTGCGCTTCGTCGGTTTCAACAACTATCTGCAACTGCTGCAAAGCCCGCTGTTCTGGACCGCGCTCGGTAACACCTTCTATTTCGTCCTCGTCGGTGGGCCACTGTCGGTGGGGGTGTCGTTGGGCGCGGCATTGCTGGTGAATGCCCGCCTGACTCGCTTTCCGGGTTTCTTCCGCACCGCCTTCTTCCTGCCGGTAGTCACCACCCTGGTAGCGGTGGCGGTAGTGTGGCGCTATCTCTACCATCCGCGCTATGGATTGTTGAATTACGGCCTGAGCCTGTTAGGCATCGAACCGATAGACTGGCTGGGCGACCCGGACTGGGCGATGCCGGCGATCATCCTGATGGCGGTGTGGAAAAACTTCGGCTTTAACATGATCATCTTCATCGCCGGCTTGCAGAACATCCCGACCACGCTTTACGAGGCGGCGCGGATTGATGGAGCCAGCGCCTGGCGGCAGTTCCGCTACATCACCTTGCCGCTGCTGGGACCGACCTTCCTGTTCGTGGCGCTGATGACCATGATCGGCTATTTCCAGGTGTTCGCCGAACCGTATGTGATGACCCAGGGCGGCCCAGCCAATCGCACCCTCAGCGTGGTGCTGCTGATGTACGAGGAAGGCTTCCGCTGGTGGAACATGGGTTACGCTTCGGCGGCGGCGTTCGTGTTGTTCGTGCTGATTCTGGCCGGGACCGTGCTGCAATTGAAGCTGCAAAAAAGCCGATGAGCCGCCAAGACGCCAAGGACGCCAAGAAGCTGTCTAATACCCTTTCTCGGTAGACCTTCCGTGCTTTCCGTGACTTCCGTGGAAAAAATCACCCTAAGCCGCCGCATCCGTTCCCTCCCCCCCGCCCTGCTGCTGTACGGCGCCCTGGCGGCGGGCGTGGCGCTGACCCTGCTGCCGTTGCTATGGATGCTGGCGGCGTCGCTGATGCCCGCTGGCGAGGCTAACAGCTATCCGCCGCGCCTGTGGCCGAGCGCGGTGACTTTCGAACATTACATCGCGCTGTTCACCCGTCTCGACCTGGGCCGCTACCTGCTGAACAGCGCCCTGCTGGCCAGCGCAACGACCATGATTTCGCTGTTCATCAATTCCATGGCCGGCTATGCCTTCGCCAAGTTCCGCTTTCGCTATCGCGACCGCCTGTTCCAGGGTCTGCTGGCGGCGATGGTAATCCCCGCCCAGGTGGCGATGCTGCCGCTTTTCCTGCTGCTCAAGCAGTTCGGGCTGATCAATACCTACTGGGGCGTGATCATCCCCGGCATGGCCAGCATCTTCGGCATCTTCCTCATCCGGCAATATCTGCTGGCGATTCCCGACAGCCTGCTGGATGCGGCGCGGATGGATGGAGCCGGCGAGTTTCGCATCTACTGGTCGCTGATCCTGCCGTTGTGCCGACCGATTCTGGTGACGCTGGCGATCTTCACCTTCCTCGGCGCGTGGAACGATTTCATGTGGCCGCTGATCGTGCTGACCGACAGTTCGATGTATACCCTGCCGGTGGCGCTGGCCAATCTGCTGGGCGAGCACGTGCAGGATACCGAACTGATGATGGCTGGCTCGGTGCTGACCGTGCTGCCGGTGATGCTGCTGTTCGTGGCGCTGCAGAAGTACTACATCGCCGGGATCATGCTGGGCGGGATGAAGGGGTGAGAGAGGGATGAGCGCTCCCAACTAGCACCCCGAACAGCAGGCTTGCGATCAGGTTGATCGAAAGCTGGCTGCCGGCCAGGCGGCTGACAGACGGCGCCCGGCCAGCGCCTTGCACACGTCGAGGCCGGCTGGCCGGGCAGGAGATTTTCCGCTCACGCCTGGCGGCGGGCGTGGGCCTGAATGGCGGTCAGGGCGATGGTAAACACGATGTCGTCCACCAGCGCCCCACGCGAGAGGTCGTTCACCGGCTTGCGCAGGCCCTGCAGCATGGGGCCGATGGAGACGACGTGGGCGCTGCGTTGCACCGCCTTGTAAGTGGTGTTGCCGGTGTTGAGGTCGGGGAACACGAATACCGTGGCCTGACCGGCGACCTTGGAGCCCGGCGCTTTCTGCTGGCCGACCTCGAACACCGAAGCGGCGTCGTACTGCAACGGGCCGTCAATGAGCAGATCCGGGGCTTTTTCCTTGGCCAGCGCGGTGGCCGCGCGCACCTTTTCCACGTCGGCGCCAGCGCCGGAACTGCCGGTGGAGTAACTGATCATCGCCACCTTGGGCTCGACGCCGAACGCCTTCGCGCTGGCGGCGCTCTGCAAGGCGATTTCGGCCAGTTCGGCGGCATTGGGGTCGGGGTTGATGGCGCAGTCGCCGTAAACCAGCACCTGATCGGGCATCAGCATGAAAAACACCGAGGACACGATGGACGAGCCCGGTTCGGTCTTGATGAGTTGCAGGGCGGGCCGCACCGTGTTGGCGGTGGTATGCACCGCGCCGGAAACGAGGCCATCCACATCATCTTCCGCCAGCATCATGGTGCCGAGCACGACGGTGTCCTGCAACTGTTCGCGCGCCTGACCCGGCGTCAGGCCCTTGCTCTTGCGCATCTCGACCATGCGTTCCACGTACTGCTCGCGCACGTCGTCCGGATCGATGATTTCCAGCGCAGGCGGCAGGGTGACGCCCTGTGCGGCCGCCACCGCCTCGATGGCAGCGCGCTGGCCGAGCAGCACGCAGCGCGCGATGCCCTTTTCTGCACAAATGACGGCAGCGCGGATCGTGCGCGGCTCGTCGCCCTCCGGCAGCACGATGCGCTGGTTGGCGGCGCGCGCCTTCTGAATCAGCCGGTAGCGGAAGGCCGGCGGTGACATCTGGGTCGAGGCCGGCATCCGCACGCTGGCGTTGAGTGTTTCGGGCGAGAGCTGTTCCGCCACCGCATCCAGTACGGCGTTGATGCGCACCGTATCATCGGGGGGGACGGCGCTCGGCATGTGGTCGATGTGGGTGGCGGTGATGTAGCTGTCGTTGGCCACGCTCAGGATCGGCAGCCCCCGGTCGAAGGCTTGCGAGGCCAGCCGGCGGATGCGCGGATCGATTTCCGAACCGTGCGTCAGCACCAGTCCGGCCAGTTGCACCCCGTTGCTGGCTGACAGCGCCGTAGCCAGCATGATGTCGTCGCGGTCGCCCGCCGCCATGATCAGCACGCCCGGGAC
>JAGTSD010000247.1 GCA_018262135.1 Pseudomonadota bacterium
CGGCGGCTGATTTTGCCGCCGTCCGGCACGCGCAGCGCCGCCACCCGGCCGTGGGGATCGTTGGCCGGGCCGGAGAACACCTTGAATTCCACGCCCGCCATCAAATCCGACAGTTCGGTCAGCTCCAGCGGGATGCGCAAATCCGGCTTGTCCGAACCGTAGCGCTGCATCGCCGTCTCGTAGGGCATCCGGGGAAACGGGTTGGGCAGTTCCACGTTCAGCACGGCCTCGAACATCTGCCGGATCATTTCTTCCATCAGTTCGGTAATGGCCTGTTCGTCCATGAATGAGGTTTCGATGTCGAGCTGGGTGAATTCCGGCTGGCGGTCGGCCCGCAAGTCCTCGTCGCGGAAGCAGCGTACGACCTGATAGTAGCGATCCAGACCGGCCATCATCAGCAACTGCTTGAACAACTGCGGCGACTGCGGCAGGGCGAAGAAGCAGCCGGGATGGGTGCGGCTGGGCACCAGATAGTCGCGGGCGCCTTCCGGGGTCGCCTTGGTCAGCATCGGGGTTTCGATGTCCATGAACCCGTGCTGCTCCAGGAACTGGCGCAGCGTGCTGATCACCCGGGTGCGCAGCCGCAACCGCTCCTGCATCTGCGGCCGGCGCAGGTCGAGATAGCGATAGCGCAGCCGCACTTCCTCGGAGGTATCCTCGTCGTCCAACTGGAACGGCAACGGCTCGGACCGGTTGAGGATTTCCAGTTCGCGGGTCAGCACCTCGACCGCGCCGGTGGCCAGATTGGGATTCACGGTGCCCTCGGGCCGCCGGCGCACCCGTCCGACCACGCGCAGCACGTATTCGTTGCGCACCCGCTCGGCGTTGGCGAAGGCGTCCGGGGTATCGGGGTCAATCACCACCTGCACCAGGCCCTCGCGGTCGCGCAGGTCAATGAAGATCACGCCGCCATGATCGCGGCGGCGGTGCACCCAACCGCAGAGGGTGACATCTTGATCCAACAGGGTCTCGGTGACCTGGCCGCAATAGTGGCTGCGCATGGTGTCTGGTTTCCGTCTTACAGGGCAAAATTCCAAGGGAAGCGCGAAGTTTGGCGCATCGGGATCGCCAATTTCAGGAGCGGGAATGTTAAGGATTCAAGCCACGCGCCGCAACCACGGCGGCGGAGCGCCGGCCATTCTCCTGGTTGACCATTCGCTAGTACTTGACCTTGGCGTAGATTTTCTCCTCGGCGGCGCGGGCGTCGCCCAGGGTGCGGATGCCCTGGGCAGCCAGCAGCGGGACCATGCGCAGGAAGATTTCCGCCGTCACCAGGGCGTCGCCCAGGGCGTCGTGGCGGGCCTCCACCTTGATGCCCAGTCGCTCGGCGATGGTTTCCAGCGCGTGCGACTCCTGATTGGGGTGCAGCACCTCCGACAGCAGCAGCGTATCCAGCACCGGTTGGGTGAAATAAATGCCCGTCGCTTCCTCCTTCATTTGCAGGAAGCGCATGTCGAATGCAGCGTTGTGCGCCACTAGCACCGTTTCATCGCAATAGTCGTAAAACTGGGGCAATACCTCATCAATCGTCGGTTTCCCGCGCAGCATCTCGTTGGAAATGCCGTGAATCGTTTGCGCCACCGGATTGATCGGGCGTTTCGGATCAACCAGTTGTTCATAGGACTCGGCGCGGAGCAGGCGGTTGTTGACGATGCGCACCGCACCGATGGAAATGATCTCGTCCCCGCCCGACGGATGCAGGCCGGTGGTCTCAGTATCGAAAACCGTGTAGGTCAATTCGGCCAGCGGTGTGTGATCGAGTTCAGGGGTCTGGCCGGGCTGATGGAACAGATCGAAATCGTAGAACTCGGGCCGGCTCTCGCCGTAGCGGATCGGCGCGCCGAGCAAGGGCCGCAGCGGCTCAGCCAGCGGCAACAGCAAGCGGAACCGGGGTGGTCCACCCTCCGACTCACCCAGGTAGACGATCTCCGCCCCATGCCGGTCGAGCACGTCGTGCACCGTCAGCAGGCTGTCCTCACCGCCGGAGCGCAGGCTATCGAACTCCCATTCCTGCAGGACCTTCTGCGACAGCGCCGGTCCTGGCCAGATCAGATCGAGCTGGACGATCCGGCCATGCCGCGACAGGGCAAAGCTCAACTCGCTCACCCCATACTCCTGCTTCAGGTGGCCAGCGAGCGCATCAATCACCTGCGCCAGCGTGTAACTGTCCACTTTGATCCACAGCGACGGATCAATCTCATCCGCCTTGACCGGCAGGCCGAGCCGGGTTTCGATCCGGCGCCGCGCCGCCGCGATGGCATCGGCGCCCCGCATCTCCTCGAGCGGCCAGCGGGTCTTGAGCGCATCGGCGTGGTCGGCGGTCAACTGGTGCAGCTTGTCGCTCAGGCGGCCCACCTCTTCGTTGATGACCTGGATGAAGCGATTATGATCGGCTGGCGCACAGTCCGGATAGCGCGTGAGCATCTCGACCGCCGCGCGGATGCTCGCCAGCGAGGCCCGGCTGCCCTCGGTAAACGACTGCAACAGAATGTCGCGGTTGGCGTCGAGTTGAAAATCGCGGGTGATATTCTCCACGGTCAACAGGAACCCGCTGGCCGTGGGTTGACCGGCCGGGCCCGAAGACGGCTCAGCGGCCACGACCGGCGCCATGTGAACCCGGATGAACTGGCCGGTCCGGGTGGTGAACACGAACTGCGCGTTCGGATCCGGTTCGCCCTTTTCCAGCCGCGTCTCGATGCTCTCGCGCACGTGGAGCAGCAGGTTGCGGTCGATGAGAGCAAAAATCGGCCGGCCCAGCCCGATCAGCGTGGACGAGCCGGCGCCGGCTGAAGCGCCGAACGCCTGCCGGGCGCGCTCGTTGTACAGCAGAATCCGACCGTTGCGGTTGCACACCAGCACGCCCTGAGACAGCTCGGACATCAGCGCCGCCAGCCGGCGCCTCTCCTCCTCGACTGAGGATTTAGCCTGAACGATCCGGGCTTCGAGATCGTGGGTCAGGGTTTCACCGTGTTCGGCCAGATCGTTCACCGCCCGCGTCAGGCGCTGGAGTTCGTGTGGGCCAGCCAGTGCGATCCGATGGCTGGGGTGAGCGCTGAGAATGATGCGGATGCCTTCCGCGATTTTCAGCGGACCTTTCACATAAAGCTGATAAACCACGCCAAAGGCGATGCCGAGAATCGCCAGGCGCAACACCCCCAGTTCCGCCAGCAACTCGGTGCGCGGGGTCAGCATCGCGGCGAGGCGCTGCTGATTTTCCGGCTCCAGCACGTAGTACAGCGCGTAGTGCGCCGCCAGTTCCAGACCGGCTGCCAGCGCGAGAAAAGCGATCAAGGCAAGAATGAATTTGAGCGTTTCGTTCACGATCAGACCCAGGCAGGACAAAGGTGAGCGCACATGATAGACAAGACCGGCCAAGGCTTATACATTTCCCACACCTAACCGCGCAGTTCGCGGGGCGGACGCTGGCAGTCACCAAACCAGAGGAAACAAAAAAATGTCAACCGCCGTATATGAGCGTATCCGAAAAAATCCAAAATTCGACGAACTGGTCACTAAACGCAGCCGCTTCGCGTGGACGCTGACCGTCGTGGTCTTGGGTATTTACTTTGCCTTCATCATGGTCGTAGCGTTCAATCCAACGCTGCTGGCCACGCCCATCTGGGAAGGCGGCACCGCCACCATCGCCTGGCCCATCGGCGCGGGCATGATCCTGCTGTTCTGGTTGATGACCGGCCTCTATATCCGCCGCGCCAACAGTGAATTCGATGACATCAATTCGGAAATCATCAAGGGAGCCATCGAATGAATCGTGCAATGCTGAAATTTGCCGCCGCTGCGCTGGCAGTGGGCTGGATGGGCCTGGCCATGGCCGCGCCGGATGTCGGCCAGGTCCAGAAACAGCCGCTCAATGTCCACGCCATCGTCATGTTCTTCATCTT
>JAGTSD010000469.1 GCA_018262135.1 Pseudomonadota bacterium
TCTCCTGGATCCAGCCACCCAGCAAATGACCCCGCCTGGCCTGCTGGCGGCCAGCGGCTTCATGATCGGCTACCTGTTGCTCAACTACTGGTCGCTCAAGCTGTTGCTGAGCACCACCACCGCCGTGACCCTGTTCAAGCTGATCACCCCGCTGCTGACCGCCGGCCTGCTGCTGGCCGAACGCTTCCACCCGGAGAATTTTGGCCTCGGTTCCGCCGAATTCGCGCCCAACGGCTGGGACGCGGTGCTGTCCGCCGTTTCGGTCGGCGGCATCGTCTACACCTTCAACGGCTTCCAGCAGGCCGCCAATCTGGCCGGCGAGGCCATCAATCCCCGCCGTACCCTGCCCCGGGCGCTGTTTATGACCTTCGCCGTCTGTCTGCTGGTCTTCCTCTGCCTGCAAATCGCTTTCATCGGTGCGGTCGATCCCGCGCAAATCCAGGCCCAGGGTTGGAAAGGGTTAAGCTTCGGTTCGCCCTTTCTCGACCTGGCCATGACGCTGAATCTGAACCTGGTGGTGTTGCTGATCTACGCCGACGCCGTGGTGTCGCCGACCGGTTCCGGTACGGTATGCCTGACCGCTACCAGCCGCATGGCCCTGGGCATGAGCGAGTCCGGCTACCTGCCGGCCTGGGCCAGGCGGGTGGACCCGCGTTACCAGAACCCGCGCCTGGCGCTGTTGTTGTGCTTCTGCATCGGCCTGGGCTTTCTCTGGCTGTTTCGCGGCTGGGGCTTTCTGGCCGGCATGATCGGCGTCATGCTGACCCTGGTCTTCATCGCCGCGCCGGCCGCCGCCCTCGCCCTGCGCCGCTGGGGCGACCCCGACGCCATCCGCATACCCGGTCTGCGCTGGGCCGCGCCGTTGAGTTTCGTGGTGATCACGCTGCTGCTGTACTGGTCGTGCTGGCCCAAGCCTGGGCACTTGCTGCTGCTGATCGCCGCCGGTCTGCCCGTCTTTCTGTATTACCAGCACCGCGCCGGCTGGCCGGAATGGCGCGACCAGTTGCGGGGCAGCGCCTGGCTGCTGGGCTACCTGCTCGCCGTGGCCGCGCTGTCCTGGATCGGCGGCCGGGAATTCAACGGCCTAGGCCTCCTGTCCGACCGGGGCTGGGACGAACTGACCGTCGCTCTGACCGGACTGCTGTTCTACTACTGGGCCTGGCGCAGCAGTTGGCCGACCCCGGCCCTGCGCCGCGAGCAGGCCATTCCGCCCGCGGGCTCACCGCCGCCCGGAGGACCCTGATGACCGCGTTGACTCCCCCCGATCCCGTCCGGCTGGCGATGCCGCCGGTGATGCGCTGTTCGTCCGCGCCATGCGGGAAATCTGCGCCTGGCATATCGCCCGCTGCTCCTACTACGCGCGACTGGCGGAGTTGCTGAACTTTGCGCCGGAGCGGCTGGAGACCGTCGCCGATTGCGCGGCGATTCCGCCGATCCACGCCAACTTCTTCAAGGCGCACGAAGTGCTGTCCATCGACCCGGCGGCGGTCACCACCCACCTGACCTCCTCCGGCACCACCGGCCAGAAGTCGCAGATGTTCTTCGACGCCTGGACGGCCAACCGGGTCGCCTACGCCCTGCGCCACATCGGCGGCGGCCGGCACGAATACGACCCCTTCGGCTGCATCCGCACCCTGCAGGACTATGCCGGGGAGGGTCTGCCGGTGCGGCTGCTCGGCTTTCCCGCCTTCCTGCACGCCACCCTGGAGCGGATGCGGGCGCTGGACCTGGACAGGCCGCGCCTGCACCCCGAGTCGCTGGTGTTCTTCGGCGGCGGCTGGAAGAAGGACGCCCAGCGCGCGGTCCCCAAGGCCGAGCTGTATGCGCTGATCGAGGAGTGGCTGGGCATTCCCAATATCCGCATCCGCGACGGCTACGGCGCGGTGGAACACAGCGTCCCCTACATCGAATGCGACCGGCACCGCCTGCACGTGCCGAGCTATTCCCGGGTGTTCGCCCGCGACGTGGCGACCCTGGAACCGCTCGGGCCGGGCCGGACCGGCTTTCTGCACGCCGTTTCGCCCTACATCACCTCGGTCCCGGCCCACAGCGTGCTGATGGGCGATTTGATCCAGTGGCGCCCGGGCGAGGACTGCGGCTGCGGGCTGAGCACCCCGTATTTCGATCTGCTGGGCCGCGCCGGAACCTCCAAAAACCGGAGCTGCGCGATGGCCGCCGCCGAACTGCTGAAATAGGAGGGAACGCCATGGCGCACACTCATCTCTGGCGCGGCGACTGGATCGACGAGGGCGAACTGGTCGACCGGCTGCCGAATCTGCCCGCGACCCTGGCCGAGGATTGCCAGCGCCCGCTTGATCTCGCCGCCCTGTACCGCGCCGGCGAGGCGCTGGCGGCCGAACTGGCCCGTCACGGCCCGCTGTATCAGACTCTGGCCGACGAACTGGCGCAAACCGGCGATCCCCCCGGCGACATCACCACGACGCTGGCCACCCTGACGGCCTTCCTGCGCGGGGCAACCCTCGAATATCAGGTGCTGCGCGCCTTCGGCGATCCGACGCCGTTCACCCCGCGCCGCATCGACTATGCCGACCATCGCTTTGAGGCTTGGGCGCCGCTCGGCGTTGAGCCTGCTGGAAGGACTGCTGGCCGGGAATATCAACCTGCTCAAAACCAGCCGCCGGGACGGCCTATTCACCCAGAAACTGCTGTGCGCCCTGGTCGAGCAAGAGCCAGCCCTGAAACCCTTTGTCTACGTGCTGCGGCTGTCCTCGTCGCAGGCCGAAACCCTGAGCGCCGTGCTCGCGCTGTGCGATGGCGTGGCAGTCTGGGGCGGCGAGGACGCGGTGGCGGCGGTGCGGGCGATGACCCCGCCGGCGGCCCGGCTGATCGAATGGGGCCACCGGATTTCCTTCGCCTACGTCGCACGGGAGTCCAGCGCCGATTCCACCGTGCTGCGGGCGTTGGCGCACGATGTCTGCCACCTTGAACAGCAGGCCTGCTCCAGCCCGCAGTGCCTGTATCTGGAAACCGCCGATCCCTGCTCCAGCCCGCAGTGCCTGTATCTGGAAACCGCCGATCCCGCCGAACTCCAGGCTTTCGCCGAACGCTTCGCGGCGATCCTGGCCGAGGTGTCCCCCACGGTGGCGGGTGGCCAGCCGCCCGGCCCGCACGAGTGGGCCGAAATCACTACCGCCCGCGAACTGTGCCGGCTGGCCGGCGCGATCGACGGCAGCCGGGCCATCGAAGCGCCGGACCGGAGCTGGCGCTTGCTGGTCGAGCCGAAACCCGGCCTGCGCGCGTCGCCGTTGTTCCGCACCCTCTGGATCAAGCCCCTGCCGGTATCGGCCATCGTCGCGACCCTGCGGCCGCTGCGGGCCTGGCTGCAAACCGCCGGGCTGGCCTGCCCGCTGGAACGGCTGGCCGAACTGAGCCGCGCCCTGCTGGCCGCCGGCGTCACCCGCATCGC
>JAGTSD010000248.1 GCA_018262135.1 Pseudomonadota bacterium
CAGCCGGCAAAAACGGGGATCACAGGATCAGTACACCCGACAGCTTGAATCCAATCTGGTCAAACTCAAGGAAACCCGCCAGAAATCCAGCCAGAACGTCGCCAGCCTGCAGCAGATCTACGACAGCATGTCCATCTAGCGCACTGCCGGCGTCATTTCCCGCCCGCCGGGGCGCGGACATGCAAAATTGGGAGGCTTGAAGTGAAAAAGAACCGCGCCGGGTTAGCGGCGCGGTTCAGCTTGAAATCTGACGCGGTTTAGGAAGGACTACTGACTATCTTAGTGGGGGGGAGGTAGGTTTGTCATCATTCGCTATGGCTGCTATCAAACTCACGCCCAAAGCGCCGCCGACCACTAGCGCACCCGTCCCTATACCTGCACCGACGGCGCCGGCCGCGCCCGCAGCGCCCGCGCCGGTCGTTGCCTCTGCGCCCGTTGCAGCGGTGGCTTCCTCACCCATCTTCTCCACCTGGCACTCTGGCGCCCTGTCAATCAACAACGTCTTGCCTGCCTCGACAACCGCCTCGCAACCGTTGGAAAACTTCACCACAACCTGACTATTAGGCCCCGCTTTGACCCTGTAATTCCTGAAGAGGCTCATGCCCTGCCGCGCCCTGGATCGATTGACCAGTCCAGTTCCCTGGACCTGCCGGACGGTGGCTACAGCAGACCTCGATCTGGTCGGGCCGGCTTGACCGATCGGCGTGTTCTGGAAACCACCAGTGGTATGGGCCACTGCCTGGCCAGTTTTGCACTGATCCGGTCCGCTGATCGCCAGCAGGCTATTCTCTGCCAACGCTACCGAGCAACCATCCGCGTACACGACCGTGGCGCCGCCGCTTGCAGTTACCACCACCCGATTACCAGCGTACAACGGCATGCCATGCTGCGCCGGGGTCATCACTGTGGCCTGACCGACGAACACCCGCCCCTGGGGTTGCTGGAGTACCGCCGAGGGTTCCACCGCACTAGCGCCGACAGCGTATCCCGCCAGCACTATTGTCAATCCCGCCATTGCCCATCGTGTCTTCATAGGATTAGTGCCTCCGCTAACGCTCGCGGACCTGATGTAAAATTAGTACCAGAATAGCACCAACTTTAGAAAAAAGCACTTGTCAAAGTAACGATATAATGATTGAAAAATTCCCAGTTACAGCCTCCAGATCGGGGGATGGTTGATGAGTGCAACTCAGGGGTACATTGATTTCTTGACCGGCGCCTTCCAAAATACTCCCCGGCAAAGAGTGTTCCTCCTAATTAATTGATAATCATCTAGAAGAGAAATACCGTGTCTATCCATAATGTGGGAAAAACCCTTCTGATCGCCACCGCGATCAGCGTATCGCTTTCCGGTTGCGCCGGCATGAGCGATCAAGAGACAACCGTCGCCCAGGGCGCGGGGGTCGGCGCGCTCCTCGGCGCGGGAATCGGCTACGCCATCGGCCGCAACACCCCCAGCACCTTGATCGGCGCGGTGACTGGCGGTCTGATCGGCGCAAGCATCGGCGGCACCGTCGCCGAGCGCAAGGCCCAGTACGCCAATGAGGAAGACTTCCTGATCGCCGAAATCGAACTCAACGAGGAGTTCATCGGCGAAGCCGAAACCGAGAATCGCCAACTCGTCGCGGAAATCGAACGTTTGGACCGTGAATCGCAGCGGCTGGCGCAGGAATACCAGGCTGGCAAAGCCTCGCGCGATGTGCTGGCTCGTCAGAAAGCCAGCCTGGAAGAACAGTTGGCCAAGGCCAAACAGATCAACTCACTGGTTGACAAGCGACTGGCCGACGCCAACGAGGTCTATCACGAGACCCGGCAGAAGCGAGGAGCGCAGGACCAATACGCCCAGCAACTTGAATCCAGTGTGGCCAAGCTCAAGGAAACCCGCCAGCAATCCAGCCAGAACGTGACCAACCTGCAGCAGATGTACGATCGCATGTCCATCTAGCGTACTGCCGGCGTCATTCCCCGCCCGCCGTGGCGCGGGCATTTGGAATTGAGAGGTTAGAAATCATGTGGACTCTACGTAATATTGCCGGCGGTGTTCTCAGCGTGCTCGTGTTGGGCGGCTGCGCTGCCGATCCGACCAACGACCCCCGGTCCGGCGGCTTCTTCGGCGGCGTGCGCGGGCTGGCCGCCGGCGATTACGACATGCGCCAGCAAGCCCTTCAGGGCCAGCGGGACGACAGCCTGAACCAGCTTTCCGCCCTGCAGGAAGAAGGTGAGGCGCTGGAAACCGAGCGGCAAATGAAAGCCAGTGAGGTCGCCGCGCAACGGCGCCAACTCGCCGCGCTCAAGGCCCGCAACCGGGAACTCGCCGGACGCATCAACCAACTGCAACGCTCCAAAGCCGCCACCGAGCAACGCACCGCCGAACTGCGTCACAAGCAACAACGGCTTACCCGCGGCATTCAGGAGTTTGAAACCCAGCTCGATCGGGGCCAGCTCACCGCCGCCCAGGCTGATTCCAAGCGGCTCAGCCTGGAGCGGCAGTACGACGCCATCAAGGACCTGTAGGGCGCGAAACCAGGAGCGCGCGGCATGAACGGCGGTTGCTGGGGGTTGGCGTGGCTGCTGGCGATGGGATGCGCCATCCCGGCGCTCGCCCAGGATAGCGAACAGAGCCGCTATTACATTCAGCAGATGATCGAACTGGCGGCCGACAACGATGAAACCGGCGTGACCGCGATGCAGCGGATGCTGGAGCAGAATCCACGACCGGCCTCGCAAAATGCAACAGCGTCTCGCGCGGCGCTACAACGCGGGCAGGCAGCCTTGCAAGCGAATGATTTGAACGCGGCCCTGACCGCGTTCCAGCAGGCCAGCCAGGACGACCCCAGCAGCGTCGATGCCATCAACCATCTGGGACTGGTCGAGCGCAAGCTCGGCCGCCTCCCGGATGCCGAGCGCGATTTCCAGCGGGCGCTGGCCCTGGAGCCTACCCGGGCGGGCACCTGGTTTCAGCTCGCTCAAATCTACGCGCTGAACCAGGATGCCCGGCGCACGCGCGGTACGCTGGCCAACACCTACCGTTTTGCCCAGAACTCAATGCGAGCCGAGGAAATTCTGCGCCACATCGCCGAAAACGAGGCGTCCGACATCTTGCGCAATGCCGCCCTGGAAACCCTGCGCCTGTACCAGTTGCCGGCGGAGGCGGTCATCGTGCCGCCGTTGCGGGCCAATCCGGGCATCGAACCGTTGAAAACCACGCCGGGTTCCAGCCACAAATCATGAATCGCCTCGCTGCGCTCCTGCTACTGGTCATGCTGGTCGGCGCGCTGCCCGCCAGCGCCGGTCAATATGAGACCTTCGACTACCACATCCAGCAGATGATCGTCCAGTCAGCCGCCAACGACGAAACCGGAGTGCAGACCTTCCGCGAACAACTGGATAATCTGCGCCGGCCGGAAGGGGGCGACGCAGTCCAGGCCCGGCCCCTGTTCCAGCAGGGACTGGACTATCTGAACCGCGATCAACCCAGGGAAGCGCTGGCGGTATTCCGCCAGGCTTTCATCGCTGATTCCGCCGATCCGGAGACCGCCGGACAGCTCGGGCTGACTTATCTGCGGCTGCGCCGCCTGAAGGAAGCGGAACGGTTGCTGGTCTATGCGCTGGCCCTGGCGCCAACCCGGTCCGCCTCCTGGCTGCATCTGGCGCAGGTGTACGGTCAGAGCGGCGATACCACCCGTGCCGCCGGCGCGTTCGCCAACGCCTACCGTTTCGCCCACGATCGGCCGAAAATGGCCGAGCAGTTGCGGCAACTGGCTACGGCCGACCCGGTGGAAGCCATGCGCGCTGGCGCCCAACATGCATTGCAGCCGGTGCAACTGACGCCAGTTTCGGCCTCGTCCGCCGCCGCGCCACCCACGCCGGCAGCCGATCCCACCACC
>JAGTSD010000033.1 GCA_018262135.1 Pseudomonadota bacterium
CATGGATCCATTAAAGTTGCTGGGCAGCCTGTTGGGCAATAACGCCACGTCCTCGGGGCAAGGCGGACAGATTCTCGGTCAATTGCTCGGTGGTCTGACAGGAGGGGGCGCGCAGAGCGGCGCGGCAGGCGGCAACCTGACCGATTTGCTCGGTGGCCTGACCCGGGGCGGCGTACCGAGCGGCGCGGCAGGCGGCGGCCTGACCGATCTGCTCGGTGGTCTGACTGGAGCTGTCAGACCCCAAGGTGGGGCTACTCCTGGCGGCTCCAACATGGGGAGCCTGCTCGGCAGTCTGGCCATGGTCGCCCTGCAAATGTTCAGCCAGCGCGGTGCTGCATCGGGACAATCCGCGTTTGCCGCACCGGCTGGTGCAGCAGCCGGGCAGGCATCCCCGACGATGGATGCCACCCAGACCTACCAGCAGGCTTTGGCCTTCATCAAGGCCATGATCAACGCTGCCAAGGCCGATGGGCAGATTGATGCCGAGGAACAGGAGAAGATCGTCTCAAGGCTGGGCGACATCGGTCCTCAGGAAGCGGAATTTATCCGCGAAGAGATGAGCAAGCCCTTGAATTTCGATTTCTTCGCCGACATCACCCAAGACCTGACGCCGCAGATCTATGCGGTATCCCTCATGGCTATCAACCTCGATACGCCCGCCGAGACCAGCTACATGCAACAGCTCGCGCAGGGTCTGGGTTTGGATCCCCAGACCGTCAACGGCATCCACGCCAAATTGGGGTTGGCGCCGCTGTACGGCTGAGACGGCGGAATGGAGCAATGCTACTTCTCAACGAAAGCCCGCTCGATCCTGATTACGGAAGGGTTCGCGGGTCACGGTGGGGCAGTCAATCAGTTTCTCGCGGACCTTTTCGCCCAGAAATTCATGGGCTGGCAATTCGGTAATCATTCAGTTTCCTCTCCCCCATTTATGGGGGAGAGGGTTAGGGTGAGGGGAGTAAGCCATTGAATCCAAAGCCCTCACCCCCTACCCCTCTCCCGCCTCCGCGAGAGGGGGTGAACGGTTACGTTTCGGCTTTTGGCTATGACCGGTCATCCCAGCCAGGTACCCGCCTGTACCCGCCACCCCGGTTATACCAACCACCACCCCGATTGTGCCAGCCGCCACCCCGGTTGTACCAGCCGCCACCCCGGTTGTACCAGCCGCCAAGAGGCCGCCGGTTGTACCAATTGCCACCCCGGTTATACCATGCTTCGGCGGGCTCGGAAGTAGTTAACGCACCACCCGCCACCACACCGACGATCACCGCCTGTGACCATTTACTCAGGCTGCGTAGAAATTCGCGTCGCTCCTGCTCGACAGCTTCCTCGCTGACTGGATCAGTTATCGTTTCGTCTTGCTGTTCATCACTTTGGTCAGTCATTTAGCTCCTCCTCTTACTGGGTTTTTGGAAGCGCTACTGGCGTGGGAGCCGTTGATTTCTCGTTTTCCATCGCAGGTGCGCCATCGTCTTCCGGTGGTGGCGCTTCATCGCCGGTCAGACCGGAAAAGTGCAGAGTCTGAATGCGCCAACCGACCTTCTCCTTCTTCAGTACCCCTGAAACATTCATGACGTATTCGCGGATCTGCCCATCCTGGGCATTATCTCGCATGTTACAGGACGCCGCCAGCCACGCGACGTTACCGTCATAGCCGGCCGAGATATCCGGGCATTCATGTTTGAACGAACCGGCCTTGAGGTCCTTGAAGAACTCTTTGTAGGTTCCCTCCACCGCGTCCCTGCCTTTCCAGAACTCGTCGGGACCCGTGCCCACCAATGCCACATCGGGGTTATCAGCGTAGAGTCCGATCACTGCCTTCATATCCTGCCTGTTGATGGCCTCATCATGCTGGCGCAGGATGGCCTTGATGTCCTCGATCACCGGGTCGGCTTTTGACGGCTCAGCCGCCCATGCAGGACCCGTCAGGATGTAACCCAGAGTCGCAGTCAGCAAAACGTCAGTTTTGTTCATGGGCAGCCATCCTTATCGCGGGGTGTGGGCGTCTTCCAGCCTGGTGAGGTTGAGGCTGGAATAATACGCAACCAATTTAGGTTATTTTAACTGAACGCCGACTGAAGTCAGAGACCAAACCTGCATCCGCAGGGGCAGACGAATTGCCATATCCCGGCGTTTTATTCCACGTGGAATATTTCTGGGCAGACCAGGCGACCGGGGACGCTCAGGCCGCCATACCGCGCGCCGCCACCGCTTCCCGCGCCAGTTCCAACGCCGCCCGCTCCATGCGTCCAAACACCGCCTTGTAGAGCTCGCAATAGGGATCCTTTTCGAACAGCGTGCCGTGAACGGTAAAAGTCCGTACCGGACAGCCACCATGACATAGCGACAGATAATCGCAACTCAGGCAGTCACGCTGGATGAGCTGGACAGGCCGCTCGTTGAATTTGTTGCGTGCCGAGCTGGTTTTCAGCAATTGCCCCAGGCTATCGCACTCAAAGATATTGCCGTAGTGATAGTCGGGATAGCTGGTCACCCAGCAGTCGCATTGCGCCACGCAGCCGCGGGCGTCAATCGAGATCAGGGCGTTGGCGCAGTTGTCGCCCCAGATACAGGGCAAGGTCGCCGGTTCGTGACTGAAATGCTGGAGCAGAGCGTCGAACGGACCGAGCCGCACGCCGTGGCGATAGCCGCGCTCCAGCCAGACTTCGGCCAGTTCGGTGTAGAACCGGCTGAGTTTTTCGACCTCCGCTACCGGCAATTTCTGTTTGGCGGCGGTCATCTCGCCCCCCGGAAACGGGGTATTGACCTGGAACTCGGTGATGTCCAGTTCGTCCACGAAGTGGGCGTAAAATCGTTCGGCACCGATTTCCAGGGTGGCCTGATTGGGCACGGCGATGACCTGTACCTCGATGCCCGCCGCCCGGGCTTCCCGCACCCGCCGGCCCCAGATTTCGTTATAGCTTTCCGGCGTCTGGCCGAGTAATTTGCGGTGCAGGTTGGGATAATCCAGTGAGGTGCCGACGCTGTTGCCGAACATCCCGGCGATGACCCTGTTCCAGCGGGTATTGTAGGCCAGCATGTTGCTTTGCAGGCTGTGGAATACCTGCTTGCCGCGCGCCTCGGCCTCGCGCTGGATCAGTTCGTTGGCCTGCTCGTACCAGCCTGGGGGGAGCAGCATCGCCTCGCCACCCTGCCAGTAGATAGTCAGCACGGCCAGGGATTTTTCCACCATGTAATCCAGCACCTTGCGGATCAGTTCACCCAGTCGGTCGAGGGTCAGCCGGTCCATGGTTTTATTCTCGAAGCAATACTCGCAGTCGGCGTTGCACTGCAGGGTGGACAGCAGGATCAGCGATAAATGACTTTTCATGCGGATGGATCCTCAGAATCTGGACCGGGTGCGAAACAACACCTGCGACGATTCCCTTTAAACTTACACGAACTCACCAACGATTGCCGGTTCGAAGTTAAAATAATCTGCAAATAACAGATCGTGGGACCGTCTCGCTTTGGCGGGAAATTCCGATACCTTGACGGAGACAGAAATATGAAACTCTTGCTTAATGCCGCCTTAATCACCGCCCTGGGCCTGACCGCTGGCGCCTGCACTGTGGTCACCGATCCCAGTTCCGGCTCCAGCGCCACGACCGGCGGTTCCAGCAGCGCCGCGTTCATGAACCGCCCACAGCAGACCGCCGAGTTCGCCAAGGTCAATCTGGAGCGGCTGCGCAACGACATGGCGGCCGGTCGGGGTGAATACCTCGCCTCCCTGGCGGCACTGCTGGAGATCGAACCCGGCCGCCAGCCGGCGTTCTTCGCCTTCACCCAGGACAAGTTCGCCGTGCTGTTCCCGAACGACCGGACCACCGCTACAGAAATGCTGGCGACGCTGGACCGGGAACTGCGGGCTGACCCGCGCTTTGGCCAGCGGCTGACTCTGAACTGAACCGCCCATCGCTCCGCTGCCGCGCCTGACGAGCGTCCTGCTGCTCGGCGTTTGGTTCTGGGCGACGGATGCTCGCGCCGATCCCGCCTATCTCGCCGAACTGCTGGACCGCGCCGATGCGGCGGGCCTGGCCGCGCGGCGTGAGTGGCAAACGCTGCTGCATTACCGGCCCGCCGCCGATGGGGGCGTGGTCAGCGACGCCGACGATCCACGCTTTTTCCTCGCGCCGACCGGCAAAACCGACCCGCGCGCCGAACTGGCCGCCACCCTGCGCGCCTTTTTCCGCGCCGATCCGGTCGGCGGCGACCCGCAGCCGGCCCAGTGCGCTTTCAGGGCCCGCTATCGCTGGCTGAAGGCGGAACTGGAGTTTGACGACCGCCGCCTGCCCCCGCAACCCTGCGAGCGGTTCCAGCACTGGTACCGTGAGCTGAACGCGGAAGCGGCGACGCTGGTGTTCGCCTCGGCCTATCTCAACAATCCCGCTTCGCTGTTCGGCCATACCCTGCTGCGGCTGGACCGGCGCGGCCAGACGGAACAGACCCGGCTGCTGGCCTATGCCATCAATTACGCCGCCGCCGATACCCACAGCAACGTCCTGACGTATGCGGTGGATGGCATCGCCGGCGGCTTCAGGGGTCGGTTCGACATCCAGCCCTATTACAAGCTGGCGCGCGCCTACAGCGATCTGGAAAGCCGCGATCTCTGGGAGTACCGGCTGAACCTGTCCAAAAGTCAGTTGCAACGCCTGCTCGAGCATGTCTGGGAACTGCGCGGCATCGAGTTCGATTACTACTTTTTCAGGGAAAACTGTGCCTGGCAGTTGCTGACGCTGCTGGAAGCCGCCGATCCGGAATTGCGTCCGAGCGACGAATTCCGGTTCTGGACGCTGCCGGCCGATACGATTCGACTGCTGACCCGGCAGCCGGGACTGGTCGGCGAGGCAAGCGCCCGCCCGGCGCGCGGTACGAGCATCAACCGCCGGTATGAAGCGCTGGAAGCGAACGAACGGCGACTGGTGCGGCGCCTGCGGAACGATCCTGCCGTCGCCACAACGCCCGAATTCATCCGGCTCGCGCCAGAACGACGGGCCCTGTTGCTGGAACTCGCTCTGGACGACCGCCAGCACCGCCGCGCGAGCAGGACCGGCAAGGCTGAGACGGTTGCGCCGCCCGATGAAATCGCGCACCGTTTGCTAACTGCCCGCAACCGGTTGCCGGTCGCCGCCGCGCCGATCGCGGTCGAACCTTACGCCACCCGTCCGGAAACAGGCCACGCCTCGCGGCGGATGGGCATTGGCTTCGGACAGCGAGCCGGGACGGCGTTCGTGGAATTGACCGCGCGGGCCAGTTACCACGATCTGCTGGAGCCGGACGCCGGCTACACGCCCGACGCCCAGATCGAGGTGCTGAACGTCGCGGTCCGGCGGTACGAGGATAGCAGCCGGCTGGTGCTCGACCGGCTGATACTGCTCGACATCACGTCACTGCCACCGATCAACGCGCTGGCGCCGCGCCCCGCCTGGCGGATTCATGCCGGCTGGGAACCGGTTCCCCGCCCGGACTGCCGCGACTGCATCGCGTTCAAGCTGAGCGGCGGTCTGGGGCTGGCGGCGGAAACCCGCTGGCCCTGGCGGACGGTCTGGTTCGCGCTGCCGGGGCTGGAACTCGATTACAGCGATGAGTTCGTCCGCGATCATCGGGCCGGACCGGCGCTGACAGTCGGGGCGCTGCTGCAACCGACGCCCGGCTGGAAAATACTGGCTGGCACGACCTGGCTGGATTACCGGCTGGGCGAAACCAGCGCAGCGACGCGGGTGGCGCTCCAGCAGAATCTGGCCCTGGGCCAGGACTGGTCGCTCCGGACGGATTGGCGACACCAGGATGGCGGCCATGAGTTCGGCATGAGACTACAGGTGTATTTCTGACTGATGTCCCTGGAGACTGAAGCTGGTAGCAGGAAGGGATTGCAAGGAAGAAGAGCCGTAATAAATCCGCCCGCCCGGTATCGGCTGCTGATACTGGACCGCAGCGTAGCGCTGCCAGAGGGCAAGGCCGCCGCCGATCAGCGCCGCCACCAACAGGAGGGCGAAGGCGATCTTCCACCGGCTGTAGGGCCGTTCGCCCTGGACCTCGCCGGTGCGGCCGTTGACCACGAAACGATAGATCTTGTCGCGGAAACGGAAGGCCGACATCCATACTGGCAGCAGGATGTGCTTGAAGGAGATCTCGCCGTAACGGGTCTCGGCGGCGTGAATGCGCTGGTGGTCGCCGCTGATGTCGCGCTCGATATCGCGGCGGATAGTGGCGGCCATGATCACCCGGGCGCGCTCGAAGCCCTCTTCCAGGTCCACCTGATACATCTCGCTGCGGAAACCGCTCAAATATTCTTCCTGGTACGGCGTCAGATTCGCCAGATCCCAGGGTTCCAGTCGCTCGGTCACGTCCCGTGGCAACGAACGGCTGGCCAGCACCAGTACGTCGTCGAAAAAGCGCGCGACCGTGCCCGCCGCCGGTGTCCAGCGGGTTCTGGTCACAACGCGGACCCGCTCCACCTCCCTGCCGTTTTCGATGGCGCGATACACTTCCTGGACCTGGTAATCGTCGCCCCGTTCGCCTCGATAGGTCGTGGCAGTATCGGCGTCATAGGTCCAGTACGGCACATACATGCCGGCCAGGGTAGCATCGTTCCGGGCGTAATCCTTGAGTCCGCCGGGTGCGAACCACAGCTTACCCAGCCAGCGGCGGAATGCGGCGCGGGCCTGATCGCGCGGGATTTCGAACGGCAACAGCGCCTGAACCGGTAACTGGCGGTGCTGTTCGGTTTTCGCCACCGCCGGCGCGCCACAGAACGGACATAGCCCGGCGTGGGCGTCCGCGTCGAAACTGAACGACGCTCCGCAGGAATCGCAGTGGATGGCGACATGGTCGCTGGCAGGTACGGTGCTGGCCCGTTCGCGCAGGGTCCGCCGGAAATCCTGTTCCAGAATCGGGGCGGCAACGGGGGCGATGTGGTTCTGGTGGCCGCAGTGAGTACAGCGCAAGGTATCGGCGCCGGGTGCGTACTCGAGCGAAGCGCCGCACTGGGCGCAGGGAAACCGGCGGGGTTCCGGACTGGGGTCGGCGGTGGTGGGAATTCCCGATTCCTGCTGCATGGCGAACAGTTTCTCCAAAGCGGTCTTCCAGGAGTTTCACAGGTTCCAGGTCGTGTCTTTTCCAACCTTCGGGCTGACAAGTTTACATCTTCCTTACACCGTGGTTCCTTGTTTTTACCCAGTTTTTTTCAGCTAGTGGAATCATCGAATGATTGACCTCATGAGTGGGTTGCTGGCCGTTTTGAGCGGCGCGGTGCTGGGGCTGTTCTATTACGCCGGCCTGTGGTTCACCCTGCGGCGCTTGCCGGAGCAGACGCATCCCGCGCTGTGGGTATTCGGCAGTTTCACCCTGCGCCTGGCGGTCAGCATGACCGGCTTCTATTTCATCCTCGGTCCGGATCGCCATCTGCCGCGCCTCGGCGTGGCGTTGCTGGCTTTTATCGCGACACGGGTGCTGCTGACCCGCCGCTTGCGACCAGTGGTGGAACCTCGTTCCTAAGATCAACGAGTCTTGGCGATGGTTATTTGCATGGTGTTTGATTCTCGAATCTCGATACATCCACCGACTTAACGTGTTATATTGCAATGCAGCAAGGCAATAGCCGCCTTTGAACGCAGCGGTCAGTTTTATATTGGGCGAATAACGTCCGACTCGAACGACAACCGTGTGCCAACCCTGAATGACGGTAAGCCCGTTTCGCGGGTCACCGATGAGGAGTCAAACCCATGCGTATCGCCATGTTTTCTTCGGAATCCCTGCATTCCATTTCCGCTGGCGGCCTCGCCGTGCACGTGACGGAACTTGCCGCCGGCCTGCAACGCCGAGGGCATGACATGCACGTCATCACCCGGCGCAAGGACAATCAAAATTACTATGATTGTATTGAAGGCGTACATTACCATCGTGTTGATCACGGCCTGAGCGACAACGATGTCGAGTGCATGGATTTCATGTGCAAGGCGATGGCCCATCGTTTCCACGAAGTGACCTCCATGGTCGGGAAGTTCGAAATCGTGCACGCCCACGACTGGCTGACCGCCAACGCCATGAAATACGCGATGGACGGATTTGGCACGCCAGGGGTGCTGACCATGCACTCCACCGAGTATGGCCGTGACGGCAACGTCTTTTACGAAGGCTTCGCCCGCTGGGTCCGTGACGCTGAAGCTGCCGGTTGCCACAACGCCAATCTGGTGATCGCAGTCAGCCAGTTCCTGGCCGAGGAACTGTGCCGGATTTACCACGTTCCGAGCGAGAAGATTCACGTCGTCCATAACGGCGTCAACTATCACGCCTTCGACGGTTTCATCAATCCGGCCGAGGTCAAGGGTCGTTACGGCATCGCCCCGCTGGCGCCGACCATTTTCTCGCCGGGCCGGATGACGGTGCAGAAGGGCATGGACATGCTGGTCGAGGCTGTGCCGATGGTTTTGGCGTCCTATCCGGAAGCCCGTTTCGTCATCTCTGGCGATGGACCGGAGAAGGAAGCGGTGGTGCGGCGCGCCTATGAAGTCGGCGCGGCTGGCGCGATTGTCTTTCTCGGCCAAATGCCCCGCTGGCAATATATCGATCTGATGCGGGCCTGCGATATCCTGGCGGTGCCCAGCCGCAACGAACCGTTCGGCATCGTGGTGCTGGAAGGCTGGGCAGCAGGCAAGCCGGTGGTCGCCACGACCGCCGGAGGACCTCGGGAATTTGTCTGGCACGACGTGAACGGCTTCCTGGTGGATGCCAACGCCGGCGGCATGGCGCATGGTATCGGTTCGCTGCTGGCCGATCACGATCATTGCCGGGCGCTCGGCGCCAACGGCCGCAAGGCGGTGGAGGATAAATTCAACTGGGACAACATAGCCGCCTACACCGAGGGGGTCTATCACGTCGTGGCGCGTTGAGTTCGCCGCCGAATCCGGCTCCAGTAGTCGTAGGATGCGGTGAGCTTGCGAACCGCATCGGTCGCGATGGATATGGTTCCTTCGTCACCGCATCCTACTCACTGATTCCAATAAAACCTGTTGGGAACCGGTATTACTCCGCTACCCTCTCCTCACAGGCAGAGGGAGCTGGACGACCGGTTATTGAGGAATGACTTGGCGCTCTTGGCGTCTTGGCGGTTCAATTATTTGTTCCAGGTTGACGTACTCAATTATTTCGATAATACTTTAAATATGGAAACACTAAACGCCACCGAACTTCTCGCTGCCCTCGGGCATGAATCGCGCCTGGCGATCTTCCGCCTGCTGGTGGAGGCGGGTCCCGCCGGGATGAACGCCAGCGCCATTGGCGAGCAACTGGCCTTGCCGCCGGCCACGCTGTCCTTCCATCTGGCTCACCTCAGCCGGGTGGGACTCATTCGCGGGCAACGGGAAAGCCGCTTCATCCGCTACTCGGCTGAATTCGCCATGATGGATGAACTCATCGCCTTCCTGACTCAGAACTGTTGCCAAGGCAAGACCTGCCTGCCCCGGACGGCGGAGTGCGACACCATGGAGAAGCGCCGGAGCCGAATTTCCGAGACCACGATCTGAACCACGGGAGCATTGCATCCATCATGAACACGCCCAAAACCGTGCTGGTGCTTTGCACCGGCAATTCCTGCCGCTCGCAGATGGCGGAAGTCATCCTCAACCACGACCTGGCTGGCCGGGTGCGCGCCCTGTCCGCCGGCACCCGGCCGCAGCCCAAGGTGGCCGACGGCGCCATCGAAGCCTTGAAGCGGGCCGGTTTGCCGACCGACGGACTGTATCCAAAAGATGTCGAGGCGGTGATGAACGAGTCCATCGATCTCGTGGTGACGGTCTGCGACAACGCCAGGGAAACCTGCCCCATCTTTCCCAAGCCCGCGCCGCGCATTCACCTGCCGTTTCACGATCCGCACGGCGAGCCCTTGGAGAGCTTCATCACCGTGCGCGATGACATTCGGGCGCGATTGATTCCGGCGGTGCGCGAAGCGCTGGGTTGGTAAGGCATCCCGATGTCCGCCCCATGTGAAATCACCGCGAAGGCCGCCGCTGGCGTGCCGATGAGTTTCTTCGAGCGCTACCTGACCGTGTGGGTCTTTCTGTGCATCGTGGCCGGAATCCTGGCGGGCCAGATGGCTCCCCGTCTGTTTCAGGCCATCGGGCGTTTGGAGATCGCCCAGGTCAATCTGCCGGTCGGGCTGCTGATCTGGGTCATGATCATCCCCATGCTGGTCAAGGTGGATTTCGGCGCCCTGCACGA
>JAGTSD010000249.1 GCA_018262135.1 Pseudomonadota bacterium
CGCGCCCTGCATCATCTTCATCGACGAAATCGACGCGGTGGGCCGGCATCGCGGCGCGGGGCTGGGCGGCGGCCACGACGAGCGCGAGCAGACCTTGAACCAGTTGCTGGTCGAGATGGACGGTTTCGAGGGCAACGAGGGCATCATCGTCATCGCCGCCACCAACCGCCCCGACGTGCTCGACCCGGCGCTGCTGCGGCCCGGTCGCTTCGACCGGCAGGTGGTGGTGCCGCTGCCTGACGTGCGCGGCCGCGAGCAGATCCTCAAGGTTCACATGCGCAAGGTGCCGCTGTCTGACAACGTCAAGCCGGCGATGATCGCCCGTGGCACGCCGGGTTTTTCCGGCGCCGATCTGGCCAACCTGGTCAACGAGGCGGCCCTGTTCGCCGCCCGCTCCAACAAGCGCGACGTGGACATGGACGATTTCGAGAAGGCCAAGGACAAGATCATGATGGGCGCCGAGCGCAAGTCCATGGTGATGAGCGAGGAGGAGAAGGTCAGCATCATCCCGCGTGGCCGGGCGCTGGGCGTGACCATGTTCCTGCCGGAAGGCGACCGCTACAGCTTCAGCAAGCAACGGCTGGAGAGCCAGATTTCCAGCCTGTTCGGCGGCCGCATCGCCGAGGCGGTCATCTTCGGGCCGGATTTTGTCACCACCGGCGCGCAGAACGACATCGAGCGCGCCACCGATATCGCCCGCAACATGGTGACCAAGTGGGGTCTGTCCGACCGGCTGGGACCGCTAACCTACAGCGAGGACGACGGCGAGGTATTCCTGGGCCGCAGCGTGACCCGGCACAAGAACGTCTCCGACGAGACCGCCCATGTGATCGACGAGGAAATCCGCACCGTCATCAATCGCAACTACCAGCGTTCCGAAGGATTGTTGCGGGACAATCTTGACAAACTGCACGCCATGGCCGACGCCCTGATCAAGTACGAAACCATTGATTCGGAGCAGATCGACGACATCATGGCGGGGCGGCCGCCGCGCGAACCGGTGGATTCGAGCACTGATCAGGAACCACCCACGGGTGAGCCGGTTAGCCTCGACAAGGACAAGGATCGGCGGGGCGAGAAGCCGATTGGCGGCCCAGCCCAGCAGCACTGAGCCATGCAGCTCAACTGTGCGGGCAAGATTCTGGACCTGAGCCGGCCCGCCGTCATGGGGGTGCTAAACGTCACCCCCGATTCGTTCTCTGACGGCGGACGTTATCACCAGCTTGCCGACGCTCTGCGCCGTGCCGAGACCATGGTGGAGGAGGGTGCGGCGCTCGTTGATGTCGGTGGTGAATCCACCCGACCCGGGGCACCGCCGGTGTCGGTTCAGGAGGAACTGGATCGGGTGTTGCCGGTGGTGGAACGGCTGGCGCGCGAGTTGCCGGTCCCGATCTCGGTGGACACCAGCAAGCCCGAAGTCATCCGGGAAGCGGCTCGCGCCGGCGCTGGCCTGATCAATGACGTGCGAGCGCTGCGCCTGCCGGGCGCGCTGGAAGCCGCCGCCGCCGGCGGTTTGCCGGTGTGCCTGATGCACATGCAGGGCGATCCGGCTACGATGCAACACGAGCCGGTTTACGCTGACGTAGTCGCCGAGGTTCGCGCCTTTCTGATCGAGCGGATTCGCGTCTGCGAAAGCGCCGGCATTCCGCGCCAGCGGATTCTGGTCGATCCCGGCTTCGGCTTTGGCAAAACCCTGGATCACAATCTGTTGATGCTTCGCCATCTTGGTCGGTTGACCGATCTGGCGGCCGGTATCCTGGTCGGCATTTCTCGTAAGAGCATGATCGGCGCATTGTTGAACGCTCCGGTGGGGGAGCGGTTGAGCGGCAGTCTGGCGGCGGCGGTCATCGCTTGTTGGCAGGGCGCCCATATCATCCGCGCCCACGATATCCGCGCGACCGTGCAGGCGCTGTGCGTGTGCGCCGCTGCGCGAGCGGCCACATGACGGGATTTTTAGGCCGCGCGCCGTGCCGCCATCCCCGCTATAATCCCCAAGCTGGCGTGGTGCGGGAGACGCTGTCAGCATGATTGATTTCCGGGTGCGAAATCCGTAAGCTTGCTCAGCTTTTTCACCAGGGGAGAAGAATGACATGCGCCGTAAGCTGGTGGCTGGAAACTGGAAAATGAATGGCTCGACCGGCAGCATCCGCGAGTTGCTGCAGGGTATCCTGGGGGGTGCCGGCGGAGTGGCCACCGTCGAGCTGGCTGTGTTTCCGCCGTTCGTCTATCTGGAGGCGGTCGGGCGGCAACTGACCGGCACTGCGGTTGGCTGGGGCGCACAAAATCTCTCCGAACACGCCTCGGGCGCCTACACCGGCGAAGTGGCCGGCCCCATGCTGAAGGATTTTGGCTGCACCTACGCGATCGTCGGCCACTCGGAACGGCGCACGCTGTACGGCGAAAGCGATCAGGTGGTGGCGCGCAAGTACGCCGCCGCCCGCAAGGTTGGTCTCAAGCCGGTCCTCTGCGTCGGCGAGACCCTGGAGGAGCGCGATCAGGGCGTGACCGAGGCCGTGGTCGGGCGGCAGCTCAAGGCCGTGCTCGATCTGGAAGGCATCGCCAGTTTCGCCGATGCAGTGATCGCCTACGAACCGGTTTGGGCGATTGGCACTGGCCGGACCGCGACTCCCCAGCAGGCGCAGGATGTTCACGCCTTCATTCGCGCCCAACTGGCCGCGCTCGATCCGGTGTTGGCGAGCCAGGTTCGCATTCTGTACGGCGGCAGCGTCAAGGGCTCCAACGCCAGCGAATTGCTGGCCATGCCTGACATCGACGGTGGCTTGGTGGGTGGCGCGTCGCTCGATCCCAAGGATTTCTTGGCGATTGCCAAGGCAGGTTGTTAAACTGTCGCCATGGTTCACACCCTGATTCTTGTCGCCCATGTCGTGGTTGCGGTCGCGCTGATCGCGCTGGTGTTGCTGCAACAGGGCAAGGGCGCCGACGCGGGGGCGGCGTTTGGCAGCGGCGCTTCGGCGACCATGTTCGGTTCGCAGGGCTCTGCGTCTTTCCTGAGTCGGACCACTGCCGCTCTAGCGACGGTGTTCTTTCTGACCAGTCTGACCTTGGCGTATCTCTCGACACAGACTTCCGCACCCCAGAGTGTCGTTGAACGGGTGCAAGCGGAAAAGCCCGTCCAGCCGCTGCCCCCGAGCGGTGGTCCCTCGGATGTGCCGAAGTTGCCGCAGCAATAGCGGAAGATCGGTTTGATGTTTTGCCGTGCCGATGTGGTGGAACTGGTAGACACGCTAGCTTGAGGGGTTAGTGGCGCGAGCCGTGCCGGTTCGAGTCCGGCCATCGGCACCAAAAAAATGATACGGAGCCTTTTGAACACCCGGTTCGAGAGGCGCGATGCGATTCCCGAGCGGGGATCGCAGACCACCATGAGGTTTCACGTCCCATGTGGCGTTTTAACTATAAGAACATATTCGCCCCAATCGCTGTTCCCGGCAGGTTCATTCCAGGGTATTCCGGCCCCGCCGACCGGCGGGATCGCCTGTTCAGGCTTCAGGCCAAGACCTAGCCACCCTAGCGCTTTCTCCCGGCTCGCCATGTCGAAGGTGCGACTCTGATGTTGTCCAATTACCTTCCCGTCCTGATCTTCGTGATCATTTCCCTTGCGATAGCCGTGATCGTCATCGTTCTCGGCTATGTCCTGGGCACCCACCGTCCCGATAGTGAAAAGCTGTCGCCCTACGAGTGCGGTTTCGAATCGTTCGAGGATGCCCGAATGAAATTCGATGTCCGCTACTATCTGGTGGCTATCCTGTTCATTATTTTCGATCTGGAAATCGCATTCCTGTTTCCGTGGGCGATCGTGCTCGACCAAATCGGCCTGTTCGGTTTCGCTTCGATGGCGGTCTTTCTCGGCATCCTGGTGATCGGCTTCATTTACGAGTGGAAGAAAGGGGCCTTGGAATGGGAATAGAAGGCATTCTTGAAAAGGGCCTGGTGACCACCACGGCCGACAAGCTCATCAACTGGGCGCGCACCGGTTCGATGTGGCCAATGACTTTTGGCCTGGCCTGTTGCGCGGTGGAGATGATGCATGCCGGTGCGGCCCGCTACGACCTGGACCGGTTCGGCATCGTGTTCCGACCCAGCCCCCGCCAGTCCGACGTGATGATCGTCGCCGGCACCCTGTGCAACAAGATGGGGCCGGCCCTGCGCAAGGTCTACGATCAGATGCCCGAGCCG
>JAGTSD010000034.1 GCA_018262135.1 Pseudomonadota bacterium
CCCTTCTCTTCCAGCCAGTTCTTGCGGTCCCCTGCCCGCTTCTTCGCCAGCAGCATATCCATCAGCGCCAGGGTATCGTCGCTGGCATCCAGGCTCAGTTGCACCAGCCGGCGGGTCGTGGGATCCATCGTTGTCTCCCGCAATTGCAGCGGGTTCATCTCGCCCAGGCCCTTGAAGCGGGTGACGTTGACCTTGCCCTTCTTCTTCTCGGCGGCGATACGGTCGAGTATGCCCTGCTTCTCCGCCTCGTCCAGGGCGTAGAACACTTCCTTGCCGACATCCACGCGAAACAGCGGCGGCATGGCGACGTGAATGTGGCCCGCCTCCACCAGCGGCCGGAAATGGCGCACGAACAGCGCGCATAGCAGGGTAGCGATGTGCAGGCCGTCGGAATCGGCGTCGGCCAGAATGCAGATTTTGCCGTAGCGCAACCCGTTCAATTCGCTGGAACCGGGGTCCACACCGATCGCCACCGCGATGTCGTGCACCTCCTGCGAGGCCAGCACCTCGGCGGAATCCACTTCCCAGGTGTTGAGAATCTTGCCGCGCAACGGCATCACCGCCTGAAATTCCCGGTTGCGGGCCTGCTTGGCGGAACCGCCGGCCGAATCGCCCTCGACCAGGAACAGCTCGGTGCGCGCCAAATCCTGCGCGGCGCAATCGGTCAACTTGCCGGGCAGCGCCGGGCCGCTGGTCACCTGCTTGCGCACCACCTTGCGGCTCGCCCGCAGCCGCTTTTGCGCGTTCGCCAGTGCCAGTTGGGCGATGCGCTCGCCGGTTTCGGGATGCTGGTTCAGCCACAGACTGAGGGTATCCTTGACCACCCCGGCCACGAACACCGCGCACTCGCGCGAGGACAGCCGTTCCTTGGTCTGGCCGGAGAACTGGGGGTCCTGCAACTTGACCGACAGCACGTAACAGCAGCCGTCCCAGACATCCTCCGGCGCGATGCGCAATCCGCGCGGCGCCAGGTTGCGAAACTCGCAGAACTCGCGCACCGCGTCGGTCAACCCGCCGCGCAACCCGTTGACGTGGGTGCCGCCCTGCGGAGTTGGAATCAGGTTGACGTAGCTTTCCGCGATAGGCTCACCACCCTCCGGCAACCAGGCCAAGGCCCAGTCGGCGGCTTCGCGCTCGCCGCCGACATGGCCGACGAACGGCGGATCGGGCAACAGGGGCATCTGGCCCAGCGCTTCCTTGAGATAGTCGGTGAAGCCGTCCTCGTAATGCCAGGTGATCTGTTCGCCGGCCGCTTCGTCGGTGAAAACGACCTTCAACCCCGGACACAGCACCGCCTTGGCGCGCAAGACGTGCTTGAGCCGGGGCACGGAAAACTTGGGCGTATCGAAATAGCGCGGGTCCGGCCAGAACCGCAGGGTGGTGCCGGTCGTTCGGCGTGGAACGGTGCCAACCTCCTCCAGGTCGGACACCTTGTCGCCGCCGGCGAAGGCCATGTTGTACTCCTTGCCGTTGCGCTTGACCCAGACTTCCAGATGGCTGGACAGCGCATTCACCACCGACACGCCCACCCCGTGCAGGCCGCCGGCGAAACGGTAGTTGCGATCGGAGAACTTGCCGCCGGCATGGAGGCGGGTCAGGATCAGTTCGACACCGGGGATGCCCTCCTCGGGATGGAGATCCACCGGCATCCCGCGGCCATCGTCGGCCACCGACAGCGAACCGTCGGTTTGCAGGATGACGGTCACGGTCGTGGCGTAGCCAGCGAGGGCCTCGTCCACGCTGTTGTCAATGACTTCCTGGGCCAGGTGATTGGGCCGGGTGATGTCGGTGTACATCCCTGGCCGCTTGCGGACCGGGTCCAGGCCGCTGAGAACTTCAATCGCGGCAGCGTCGTAGGTGGCAGCATTCATACGGGAAAGTATCGGGGTTGTCGTTAGGCGCTTACCCTAGCGAAAGGGTGAGACGGCGTCCAGAGCGGACGTGAGGAGGGAAGAAGGAAGAAGGAAGAAGGAAGCAGGAAGAAGCAAGGTTATCTCCATTTGGGTTGCTGCTTGCTTCATAATTTATTCTTCATCCTTCATCCTTTTCTAACGAGACCCCTCATGTCCCAGATCGCTTTCATCACCGGCGCCACTTCCGGTTTTGGCGCTGCCTGCGCCCGCCTGTTCGCCGCCCACGGCTGGCGTCTGATCGTTTGCGGCCGACGCCAGGATCGCCTGGAAGGCCTGCGCGCCGAACTGGCCGCGACCGTCCCGGTCCATGCCGTTACCCTCGACGTGCGCGATGAAGCGGCGGTAAACGCCGCCGTCACCGCCCTGCCCGCCGAATTCGCCGAGGTGGATGTGCTGGTGAACAACGCCGGGCTGGCGCTCGGCCTGGAACCCGCCCATCAGTGCCCTATGACTGACTGGCAGCAGATGGTGGACACCAACATCAAAGGCCTGCTGTACTGCACCCGGGCCATCCTGCCCGGCATGGTCGCCCGCAACCGCGGCCACATCGTCAACATCGGCTCGGTGGCCAGCAACTATCCCTACCCTGGCGGCAACGTCTACGGCGCGACCAAGGCCTTCGTCCGCCAGTTCTCGCTCAACCTGCGCGCCGACCTGCTGGGCACGCGGGTGAGGGTCACCAACATCGAGCCGGGAATGGCGGAAACCGAGTTCTCGCTGGTGCGCTTCAAGGGGGAAAACACCAAATCTGCTCAGGTCTACGCCGGAACCCAGCCGTTGCAAGCGGAGGACATTGCCGACGTCGTGTACTGGGCAACGACCCGCCCGGCCCACGTCAACATCAATACCCTGGAGGTCATGCCCGTGTGCCAGGCATTCGGGCCGTTCGCGATCAGCCGCGCCGGTTGAACGACCTGGTCACCTTTCGTCTTGCACCGACTCCTGATGGAACGCAGGGACTGGCGTTACAACCGATTTTGAGTGGGGCGTCCTCCGCCGCTCGACCGTTCCCGGCGGCGCGGCGCTCCGCTGGTGCTCCCAAAGGCGGCTCGTGACCCGGTAGTACAGCCCGAACAGGGCGAGGAAGGCGTAGAATTGCGGGTGCGCAGGCACATTCAACCAGTGAGCGACAACGCCTGCCGCGCCGCTCATCAGGGCCATGGCCAGCAGGAGGGCGGTGGCCCGGCCATCCGAAAGACCGCAACTCAGCAGCAGGTGATGCAGATGCTGGCAGTCAGCGGCGAACGGGCTACGGCCGGTGCGGATGCGGCGGATCATCACCCCGACCGTGTCCATCAGCGGCAGCGCCAGGAGCCAGACCGCCGTCATCGGGCTCATTACCGCCTCCCGACCCTGGGATAGATGCACCAAAAACCAGGCCAGCACGAAACCCAACATCGTGCTGCCGGCATCGCCCATAAACACGCTGGCGCGGGCCCGCCAGGGATGGCGCAGATTGAAACAGAGAAACCCGGTGATGACCATGACCAGCGCCAGCAGGGCGTCACTGTCGCCGGGGTGGGAAATTGGCGCGATCCGTACCAGAACGATCAGCCAGCCAGCGGCAATCAGGGCCAGCCCCCCGGCCAGACCGTCGAGACCATCGCTCATGTTGATAGCGTTGATCACCCCGACCACGCAAAACAGAGTAAACAGCAGGGCCAAGCCTCCCGCCAGCGTGACCTCGCCCAAGCCAAACAGATCACCGAGATTACCCAGCATGATCCCCCCGCCGAGCGCCATGACCAGCACCGCACTACTCTGAAACACAAAGCGGATCGCGGGTCGAATGGCGCGGAGATCGTCGTAGAGGCCGAGCAGGGTCAGCAGGACCATGGCGATCAGCAATTCCCGACAGGAATGAGGCTGTACCGGCAGTACCAGAACGCTCAGGCCGTAAGCGGCGCACATGGCGACCCCTCCCACCATGGGCACCGGGGTCTGGTGATGCTTGCGGGTGGTCGGCCTGTCCACCCAACCCCAGGCCCGCGCCGGACGGATCAGCAGGACGATCAGCCCCACGCAGAGCCCAAAGGCCAGCAACAATGGGGCCATATCCATGATAATCAGTGCCATACGGTTAATCTCATATCAGCTCGGGCTGCCATCTGGAATTCATCAACGCCAACTTTAGCTAACACTTGTTAGTTTATCACCAAGGCTGCGGAATATGTGGGGCATTTTCATCGCGGCGCTACCTGGAGGAATCCGCCCATCGGTCCACCCATCGGCCCAGATACTCCTTGAACGCCCGGCTGCCGTCGGCCAGCGCCTGGGCATCGGGCAGCCAGCGCAAAGGATGGGCGTTGCTCGGGGAGTGGATCTCGAAATCGGTCGGCGCCGGGATCACCTCGAGATCGGTCGCGCGAAACAACGCCAGGGCGCGCGGCATGTGCAGGGCCGAAGTGACCAGCAGGATACGCCGGACGCCGTTCGCTCGCAAAATCGGCAGGGACCGATCACGATTTTCCCGCGTGGTGCGGCTGTTGGGTTCCTGGAGAATGACGGCAGCGGGCACGCCCAACTCCTGGAGCAATTCCGCCATGACCGAGGATTCTGGCTGTTCGACGCCGCTCCAGGGCAGGTTGCCACCGCTGGCCAGGATCCGGGGCGCCTTCCCGGCGCGGTACAGGCGGGCGGCGTGCCAGATGCGATCGGCGGCTGCGCCCAGATTCGGCTCGAGCCGATCAGGCGGCGCGGCGGCCTCGACCAAACCACCCAGCACCAGGATGGCATCGGCGGTGGGCAGTTGCTCGAGCGGCGCCGGCGGATAACGCTGTTCGAGGGTGGCGCGGAACCAGTCGCTAAAGGCGGGCGTAGACCACAACCACAGCCAGCCCAGGGCAGCGATCAGCAACAACCCGCCGGAACGCCAGCAACCGCGCCAGAGCAGGACGCCGGCACCGGCGGCCAGCACCAGGGAAGCCAGCAGAGGATAGGCGATCTGACTGAGAAGCTTGGTTAGAAGGAGCATGGCGGGCTCCCTGCGGCGTTCTGGCGCCGACTTTCAGCGTTCAGATCAGCCCCCGCGCAGGACGCGCCGCTCGGCCAGATAGATCAGTAACCGCTCCACGTTAACCTCGACCGAATCCCGCTCGGTGTCGAGCGCCAGTTCCGGCCGCTCCGGAGCTTCGTAGGGTGAATCAATGCCGGTGAAATCCCGGACCACTCCGGCCCGGGCCTTGGCGTACAACCCCTTGGGATCGCGCTGCTCGCAGGTCTCCAGGGAAGCGCGCACGTACACCTCGATGAATTCCCCTTCCGGCGCCAGCGCCCGCGCCAGCGCCCGGTCGGCGCGAAACGGCGAAATGAAAGCGGTAATCACGATCAAGCCGGCATCGACGAACAGCGCCGCTACTTCCCCGATCCGGCGGATATTCTCGACCCGCTCCGCCCGGGAAAAACCCAGGTCCTGACTCAACCCATGGCGGATGTTGTCGCCATCCAGCAGATAGCTGTGATAGCCGCGCTGCAGCAGGCGTTGTTCCAGGGCGTTGGCCAGGGTGGATTTGCCCGCGCCCGACAGCCCGGTCAGCCAGACCACGCACGGCCGCTGCCCCTTCTGATTAGCCCGTTGCGTCCGCGTGACCTTGTGTTCGTGCCAGACCACGTTGCGCGACTTGTCCACCAGCGGCTGGGTCACGGGCCGCACGATCATTCCCGCCCCGACTGTGGCGTTGCTCAGGCGATCGATGAAGATGAACGCGCCGGTTCCCGGACAGAGGTCGTAGGGATCAAAGGGAAGTGGCTGGGTCAGGGCGATCCGGCAATAGCCGATCTCGTTCAGTCCCAGTTCCTCGGCCCGCTGGTGTTCCAGGGTATTCACATCGATCCGGTGATGCAGCACGGTCGGGGTGGCCGGTACCAGCCGGGTTCCCAGCTTGATGTCATATTGCCGCCCGGGCAACAGCGGGGTGTCCGCCATCCAGACTACTCTGGCGTCGAAAGCATCCGCCACCGCCGGCAAGCAGTCGGGATGGACCAGCAGGTCACCACGGCTGACATCCCTCTCATCGCGCAGGGTCAGAGTCACCGCCTGGCCGGCCCAGGCCTCAAGCAGCTCGCCATCGGCGGTGACAATGGCTGCGACGCGCGAGCGCTGGCCTGAAGGCAGCACCACCACCTCGTCGCCCGACCGGACTACCCCGGCGACGACGGTGCCGCAGAACCCGCGAAAGTCCAGATGGGGTCGGTTGACGTACTGCACTGGAAAGCGGAAATCGCGCAGGTTGCGGTCGGCGGCCACCTCCACGCTTTCCAGAAGTTGCAACAGGGTCGGGCCCTGATACCAGGGCATGGCGGCGGACGGCGTGGCCACGTTATCGCCGCGCAGCGCCGATACCGGAATACAATGTACCTCCCCTACTCCCAACCGGACTGCGAATTCCAGATAGTCCTCGCGAATTCGCGCGAACGCCGCCGGATCGAAACCGACCAGATCCATTTTGTTGATCGCCAGCACCAGATGATGGATACCCAGCAGCGATACGATAAAGCTGTGGCGACGGGTCTGGACCTGTATCCCCTTGCGGGCGTCCACCAGCAGGACGGCCAGTTGCGCGGTCGAGGCGCCAGTCGCCATGTTGCGGGTATACTGCTCGTGACCAGGGGTGTCGGCGATAATGAACTTGCGCTTTTCCGTGGAGAAGTAGCGATAGGCAACGTCGATGGTGATGCCCTGCTCCCGTTCCGCCTGCAAGCCATCCACCAATAGCGCCAGGTCCAGTTCCTCGCCGGTGGTGCCGTACTTGGTGGTGTCGCGGCGCACGGCAGCGAGCTGATCCTCGTAGATCAACTGGGTATCGTACAGCAGCCGACCGATCAGGGTGCTCTTGCCGTCATCCACGCTGCCGCAGGTGATCAAGCGCAACAGGTCCTTGCGTTCGTGACTCGCCAGATAAGCCTGGATATCGGTTTCGATCAATGGCGAAGCATGGGACATTAAAAATACCCCTGGCGTTTCTTCTCTTCCATCGAGCCGGCGGCGTCGTGATCGATCAATCGGCCCTGACGTTCGGAATGGCGGGTCAGCAGCATTTCCTGAATGATCTCGGGCAGGGTAGCGGCCCGCGAGCGGATCGCACCGGTCAACGGGTAGCAACCCAGGGTACGAAACCGGATCCATTCCATTTTCGGAACTTCGCCCGGCTCCAGCGGCATCCGCTCGTCGTCCACCATGATCAAGGTTCCATCCCGCTCCACCACCGGCCGCTCGGCGGCAAAATAGAGCGGCACGACCGGGATTCGCTCCAGGTGGATGTACTGCCAAACATCCAGCTCGGTCCAGTTCGAGAGGGGAAACACCCGGATGCTCTCGCCCTGGTGGATCCGGCCGTTATACAGATTCCACAATTCGGGGCGCTGGTTCCTGGGATCCCAGCGATGGTGACGGTCGCGGAAGGAATAAACCCGTTCCTTGGCCCGCGATCGCTCCTCGTCGCGGCGGGCGCCACCGAACGCCGCATCGAAGCCGTAGCGGTCCAGCGCCTGCTTGAGCGCCTCGGTTTTCATGATGTCGGTGTGAACCCGCGAGCCGTGAGTGAAGGGGTTGATGCCCTGCGCCAACCCGTCTTCGTTGATGTGGACGATCAGTTCCAGCCCCAGTCGCCGCGCCTCTTCGTCGCGAAAGCGAATCATGTCCCGAAACTTCCAGGTGGTATCCACATGCAGGAGAGGAAAAGGCGGCTTGCCGGGGTAAAACGCCTTCAGCGCCAAATGCACCATTACCGAAGAATCCTTGCCGATTGAGTACAACATCACCGGTCTTTCAAACTCGGCGACGACCTCGCGGATAATATGGATGCTCTCGGCTTCAAGTTGTTGGAGGTGCGTTTTCAAGGTCAGCGGCTGGGGATTCGAAGTTCAGAAACGTAGCTGCCCCGCAAGGTGGCCTGCCAGGCTTGCGCGGGGGACCGCGGCGGATCGCGGTATTAAGCCCGATTCAGCGCACCGGAGTCAGGATATCGACCGGCATTTGCACCGCGTGGGACTTTCCGAGCATGGTCAATAACACCTGCGCCCGACGTTCGCCGTCCTGGCTCAACAATTCCGCCTCGTAGCCGGCGAACGGTCCTTCGAGAATCCGCACCCGGGAACCCGGAACCAGCGGCTCCGGCAGGTCCAGCGTACCGTCGGACGCCGCGCAGAGCCGCTGCAATTCGGCGATCAGCGCATCGGGCACCGGGCGGGGCTCGCCGCCGAAACGGACCAGGCCCACCACACCGCGGGTCGAACGAATCGGCGCCAGATTGTCTTCGCCCAGCGTGGCCTGCAGGAACAGATAGCGCGGAAACATCGGCTCGACCACCTCGCGCCACTGCCCGCGCAGCCGCCGCCGCACCCGCACCTTGGGCAGAAACGTCGTAAATCCCTGCCGCTCCAGTTGTTCGGCCGCCTCCATCTCCCGGCGTGGCTTGCTGAACACCGCGAACCAGCGCGGGGCAGGACAGGCTTGGGATGGGTCGGACAACCGGTTCTCCAGGGTCAGCATCACGGGGACTGGCATTCTAGCGGGCGCCCTCCGCCAAGGAAAGCCGGATCGCTTTCTCTCCATGAAGAGCAGCGAAGAGCAGCGAACGCTAAACTATCAGCCATGCCGTCTTCACCTCACCCTCTCATCCTCCTGCTCGCGCCGGCTCTGTTGCTGGCGGCGAGCGGTTGCCAGACTTTGCCGGACGCTGCCCTGCCAGCGACCGATCCTTTGATCCAGGTCAATACCGCCGTCAACCGGCAGGGCCGATCCTGCCCGGACGATGCCTGTCTGGACGACTGGCCAGACGTTGCCGATCTGGAACAGCTCGAGTATTGGGATTGCAAGGCTTACGCCGTCGCCAAGGCCGACCGCCTGATCCGCCAGCACGGTTACCAGCCGGCGCGGCTGGAATATGTGTTGATCGAGGGGCCACCGTTGCGGGTCACCCACGCCGCGTTGCTGGTGGACGGCCGCTGGGTATTGGACAGCGGCCTGCGCTGCCAGGTCTGCGGACTGGAGCGCTTCGCCGCCGGATTGCGCGTCACTGGCCGGCTGCCGGTAACGGAACTGCCCTATCTACGGCGGGTACAGCGGGTAACGAAGCACCGCTAGCATTCCGTTTCAGCTTCCCTCACTCCGCGAACGGATTGGCCTGGTTTTCCGGCGGGATCGGCTGCTCCGACAGCGGCTTGCTTTCGCTTTCGCCGACCGTTTCCCGCCCCCGGGATGACCGGCGCCGCTCCTCGTCCAGCGGATGGTGCAAAAACACCGTCGCCAGGAACGCCGCAAACACCGCATTGGCTGGAATTCGCAGATTGAAGTCCACCAGGGTGTGCAGCATCATCAGGAACAGCGCGATCCCCGCCCCGGCCTGGGCAAATCGGAACGGCGTCCATTCGCCCTGTTTCCATACCCGCCCCCACTGGCGAACGTAGAACAGCAGCCAGACCACCACCAGCACTGCGGCCATCAGTCCGAATTCCAGCAGCCATTCCAGATAATCGTTGTGGGCGCGGTTGATGGTGACGCCGGGGAAATCCGCCGGATGAAACCGCCGCATGACGTCCACGAAAGTCCCCGCGCCGCTGCCCAGCGGAAAGAATTCGCCAATCGCCTGCGTGGTGGCGTCGAATATCTTCCAGCGCCCATCCTCGATGGGATCTTGCAGGGTAAACCGGCTCCACACCGGCGCCAGTCCGATCAGGCCCGCCAACCCCACCCCAACAGCGGTAAAAGTTCCCATCAGTCCGTAAACATTGCGTCCGCCCAGCCGGTAGGAGAATGTCAGGGTACAGAGCAGAATACCCAGCATCGCCAGGCTCACTCCAGCCCGGGAGCGGGTAAAAATCAGCCCCAGCAAAATGGCGATGGTCGCCGCGCCAAACAGCGCCGCCTGGTTGAGGCGCGCCACGCTGAACCGGGCCAGCCACTGCCGGAACGTGCGCCCGCGCCGTCCCCCCCGGCTACCGCTGGCATGGGAGGGCCGACCGTGGCCGACCGTGGCCGCCAGCAGCGCCAAGCCCATCGGCAACGCCATCTCCAGCAGACCGGCCAGGTGATTGCGGTTGATGTAGGTACCCGAGGCGCTGTCACCCATCAGGGTATTGCCCAGCCGAAATACGCTGTCCGACCCATCGCCGTACTGGATCAGCCCCAGCAACGCTTCAGCGGTCGCGATACCCAGAAACACCAGCACCAGCCGCAACAATGGCTGGCTGGTCAGATGAATCGCCGCCAGAAATACGGCCAGCGGCGGCAACAGCGCCAGCCAGGCGGATTCGGTCAACAGGAACAGCAACGCCAGAAAAATCCACCCAGAGCGAGACAACGGTTGCTCCACCGTCGGCGGCGACCAGAAGCGCCAGACCAGCAACGCCAGCGCCGCCAGTTCCATCACCAGCAGCGACAACGGCCGGTTGCCAGCCCGAAACAGCGGTGCGAACACCAGCAGCGCGATGAGCCCATAAAAAAGAACCGTGCCAGAGTCAGCAACACGGTTTGGTTTAATATCCGACATCATTCGAGAATTTCTTAATATCGGTCGTCTTTACCCATCGCATCGTCGTGATCACCGCGATGGCCCCCAAAACACTACAGACCACTGGCGCACCTACTCCCAATTCCCTACTCCTGCCGGATGATGGCCAGATCATCAAACCAGGCCCCTCCCAGCGCCTCGAAGTCCAGTTCCACCCGGCCATCCAGTTCCAGCCGCAGCAATTGTGCAGCACACCCCCGATCAGGTATGACGAAATCCACGGCGAAACTCCGCCATTCATCCGAACCCAGGAACGGCTCGCTTTCGGCCAGGACCGTGTTCGTACCGAAACACCGCACTCGCCAGCGCAATCCCCGTTCACTCTTGAGGCCATCCGGCCGCGCCCGTCCCTGCAAACGGTAGCGTCCCCCATCCAGGAACAGGTGCTGAAAAACATGCTGAAACCGCACCCGCTCGCCGTTGAAGCTGACGTGCAGCGCCTTGTCACCGCGCGCGCCATAGGTTTCGAGGATTTCGACCGTCGCTCCCCGGGGTGATGAGAATCGCCAGTCAAAGCCGGCATGGGTAACCAGCTCTTCGAAACTGCCGTTATACACGTTGCCCAGCACTTTGGTCTGTCGCTCGTCCAGACCATTCAACCAGGCCAGATAGGCTTCGAACCAGCGGTTTTCCTTCCACAAACGATCCAGATAAGCTCGCTGTTCGTCCGCCACCGGCAAGGCGCCCTGGCGATTGCGGCTTTGGTAGAGAAACACGACCGTCTCCGGCTGGATCGCTTTCGTAGCCGCGTGGGCGAAAAATCGGTCCCACCATTCCGGCGGATCAGCCAGCAAAGGTTGCAACAGAGGTTGGGTGGCGGGGTTTTCGGCCAGTTGCAGCAGCAGCGGAAACAGTTGGGCAGCCGTCTCCGGTCGGGTACGCAACAGCACGCGCCAGCGCGCCAGCGCCCGATCCGGCCGCTCCTGCCCCAGCCAGAACTCGGCCGAGCGCGCCAGTGCCGGACTGCGCAACGGCCCCAGCGCGTCGGCGATTTCCACCAGTTTCACAGCCATCGCTTGCCGCCCGGTCCTGGCCCACTGCCCGGCCAGCGCCAGATAGACCAGGGCGTCGGTGGGATTGGCCCAGGCCGCCGCACGCAACAGGCGCTCGGCCTCGGCCGGTTCGCTTGCGCTCAGCGCCATTCCCTGCTGGTACAGCGCCACCGGCTGATCGCCGCGCCAGCGCAGCGCACCGATGGCGGCTTCGGGCGTCTCCTGGCCGGCGTAATGATCGGCCAGACCGTTCACCAGCACCCGCCACCCCAGTACTCCAGCAAGGAGCAACAACCCCGCACCCTGGATAGCCCTTATCCCGATCCGCCCACCACCGATGGTCATCGTTCGATCCGCCCTCGCTCAACTCTCCGGCCAGTCGTACTCGATCGCTTCGATCAACACTTGACTGTCGCGCTTTTGCACGGTGAAGCGAATGCTGCCCCCCATCCGATGCGCTTCCCCGTTGTCACGCCGCCGCAACTGTAACTCATAATAGCCGGAACCGCTGGCGGACTGGCCATGATAGCGCCAGCGCAGGTCGCGCAACCACAAGCCCCGGATATGATGCGCGGCGAACAGGGCCGCGTAATCCCCGCGAATACGACCGCGCGCGCCAGCCGCGAACAACGCCATAACTCCGTTCAGATCGCCCCGCTGGTACGCGCGAGTGTAACGGCTCATCAGGCTTTCCAGCTCGCTGGGGGTCAAATCGCGCTGTTCGGGAGCCGTCGCCGTGGCCATTGGAGCCGCCGCCTCCCGTCGCGCTCGCTCTGCCCGCGCCTGTTCAGCCCGCGCCCGTTGGGCCTTCAATTGTTCCTCCAGGCGCTGCCGCTCGGCCTGCATCCCCTCCATTTTCGCCTGCTCGATCCTGGCCTGTTCGGTTCTGGCCTGTTCGGCCTGCAATCGCTCCAGCCGTTGCCGCTCGATCCGCAGTGCCTCGGCCAACCTTTCGGCCTTGGCCTGCTCGGCCTGCAAGGCCTCCAGCCGTCGCCGTTCCGCCGATTCCCGTTCGGTTCTGATCTGCTCCACCCGCGCCTGCTCGGCTTGCAACTGCGCCAACCGCTGTTGTTCGACCGCCAGCCGTTCGGCCCGCGCCTGCTCCATCCGTGCCTGCTCGATTTTGACCTGCTCCTCGAGCCGGGCACGGTCCGCTCGCATTTTTTCCAGCAGTGCCTCTTCAGCCGCGATCTGTTGCCGGCGGCTTTGTTCCCACTGCTCGCGCGCCTCCCGGGCCTGGGCAATCTGCTGCCGGGCCTGTTGCTCGCGCTGTTCCAGCGCTTGCCAGTCCGGCGCAACCAAAAATGGACCAAGCGCCCCCGGGTCCGTCGCCGACGCGATGCTGGACTCCGGGACCGTCGCCACGCCCGAGGAGGGAGCGGAGTTCATGGCGCCGGTCGGCTCGAATCCACTTCGGCTGATTGAAAATTGATCCAGGTAGAATCCCACCAGCGCCATCATCGCCACCAGACTCAATCCACCCCACACCAGTTGCAGCAGCCACCGGCGCCGCGCCCGGGGCCGTCGTCCCGGCTGAGGGCGGCTGGAGAGCGGTCCGGGGCGTTCGACAGCCCCTTCCGCCGACGGGTGAACCGTATCCGGGACGGGACCAGGGCGAGGATCGGGCTGGCTGTCCGGAATAGCGCGGTCGGGCGTCCGGGACAATGCGGTCCAGGCCTCATTGATCCGGCTGGCGTAATGATCGGTCCAGGTTTCGCGGCCCGCGGCGCGGTCGGGATGAAACAGCCGCATCAACAGGCGGTAGTGCTCCTTGATTTGCTCCAGAGGAACGCCGGGCTCGACGCCGAGGACCCGATGCGGATCGGCGCCCCGGACGAGGCACCACTGCTGGATGCAGAAGCGCGCCGCATCCCGCAGTTCCTGGGACTTGGCGCCGGTCTGCCGAATCCCCGCCTCAAGCGCCT
>JAGTSD010000250.1 GCA_018262135.1 Pseudomonadota bacterium
CCCATTAGCCTCTCAGCGTACTGGTGCCGGCGCCGGTTCGGCAGGCGGTGAACTGGCCGGCGCGGGCGTCGGGACCGGTTCGGTGGCCGGTGGACTGACCGGTGTGGGCGTCGGGGCCGGGACCGGTTCGGCGGCCGGTGGACTGGCCGGCGCGGTCGGGGTCGGGGCTGGCGCGGGTTCGACGGGCGGAGGGCTGGTCGGAGCCGTTGGAGCCGGCGCGGGTTCGGCGGGCGGTAGACTCACCGGAGTCGTTGGGGCCGGCGCTGGCGCTGGTTGAGCAGCCGGAGGCGGTAGTGATAAGGATACCGGGGCCGGTGTAGGCGGTGAGACGGGCGGCGGGACGATGGGCCGGATCGGCCGGGCGGGCTCGCGTTTCTTGACCGGAGGCGTATAGCTCACCATGACGGCGATCGTGCCCTCGTCACTGAAACGCTTGACTGTTGCCGAGGATGGCAACCGGCCCTCGCGCAACGCCTGCATGCCGGCATCGTTCTTGATCGTGCTCAGAATCAGGTCGCGGATTTGGCCGAACCGGATCACGCTCGGCTCGGTTTCCACATAGCCGGTGGCATCGGCCTGGATTTCATCCCGGCTCGCCTCGTCCAGCCCGCTTTGCCAGCCGGCGTCATCCCCGGCAGCAAGACCCATGAGTGCATCGGTCGCACGGCGGGTGGCGATCTTCTCGGCGTCGGTGCGCAGCTTGTCCTGGGCCGCGGGATCTGGATGCACCCCGATCAGGTTAACGGCATAGCCGACCAGCGCCAGTTCTCCCGTGGCATTGACCACGATCAGCCGGTTGCCGGCCGGTGGAATCAACCTGGCCCCGACCTCGGCCTGAGTCTGCTTGAGACCTTCCCTGAGTGAAGCCGCCTCCAGGGCGGTGGCGGTGGGTCGCGTCAGCCGGATGGCGGTTTTGGGCGTGGTGACCAGATGGACGCGGATGGCGCGGCCAGCCGGATCGCCTTCAACCGCGTAGGCCACGAAGCCGCGCGCCAGGATTTTGAGCGCCTGCTCCCAGCGTTCCTGATCGTTGGCGGCGAGATTGATCAGCGCCAGTCGAAAGGCGTCGTTCTGCTCCAGGGTTTCGGTGATTCGTCGCCGGGCTTCCGGGGATAGCGCCCGCAGGCATCCGCTCAGTCGGGTTCGCGCGTCCGCGAACGCCCTGAAGCGCGCCTCACGCCTGCCCCGTCGGTCTGCGACCGGATTGTCGGTGGCTGAATAGTTGGCCACCCCGGTCGCTACCCAGCCAAAACCGGTGCTGCCGAAGCCGATCAGGCGGCAACCGGCGGTGCGCTGGCCGATCGCGGCCGCGATGGCGCCCTGAGCCGTTTTGGCGTGGAGCGCCGTTTCCCCGGTCGTCGCATCCTTGACCGTGCGCGCCCGACTGGCGCCGCGTTGTAGTGAAGTTGGCGTGGTGGTCGCTGCCTGCAGCGGTACGACGAATTCCTCGGCATCGGGCTTGGCCGCCGACGCTGGTGACAGCCATAACAGACTGCCCAGCAGAATGCACGAGCGTAAAAAGTAGCGCGAGATTTCACCCATCAAGGCGACTCCAGGTTGGTGTTGAGTGACGCGGGCGCAACAGGAATGCCGCAGATTGATAGACGCTCATCGTGGGCACTATAGGGTATAACCGGGAATCCGGCTGAGGTCCACCGGATCGATCTGCTCGGGCCGCAGATACCGCCGGGCATAATCGAGCCAGATACGATCGCGGACGAAGACATCGAACAGATCGGGATCAATTCGATGCTTCTGTACCATCGAGCCGAGAATATTCATGACTTCGCTGAGCGGTTTGCCCGGCTTGTAAGGCCGGTCGCTGGCGGTCAGGGCTTCGAAAACATCTGCCAGACAGATGATGCGGGCGGGCATGGGCAAATTCGCTTCGCACAAGCCGCGATGATAACCGCCGCCATCGAGTTGCTCGTGGTGACAGCCCGCATATTCAGGCACGTTGCGCAGGGTTTTGGGCCAGGGCAAGGTGTTCAGCATCCGCAGAGTCAGCGCGACGTGTTCCTCGATGACAGTGCGTTCGTCCGGATTGAGGGTGCCTTTGGCGATGCAAAGATTGCTTACCTCATCCTCGGACAGAAAGTCGCTCTCCTGGCCATCCGGTCCGACCCAGCGGTAGGCGGCGATCCGCCGGACCCGCTCCTGATCCTCGGGCCGCATGGACTCGCCGCCCACGTTGCAGCGGCGCAGGTGTTCCCGATCGCTTTCCAATGCGGCCACTCGTTCGCGAAACCGCTGTTCCAGAACCGGAATCGCTGCCGCGTCGCCACGTTCCACCGCCGCCAGCCTGGCGTTCAGCAAGGCGATCTCGGCATCGCGCTTGAGTACCTCGAAGCGGGTATCCACCAGTTCCATGCGGTCGAACAGGGTTTCCAGCTTGGTCGCCTTGTCCACCACGTGCACCGGCGTGCTGATCTTGCCGCAATCGTGCAGCAGGCCAGCGATCTTGAGTTCATACAATTGCTCGGGTGTTGGGCGAAAATCCTTCAGTCGTCCCCGTTCGGAACGACGAGCCGCCTCGGCGATCATCATGGTCAGAATTGGCACCCGCTGGCAGTGGGCGCCGGTATAGGGGGATTTCTCGTCAATGGCGATGTTGATCAGTTCGATCAGCGCCTCGAACAGGTTCTGGAGCTGGACGATCAACTGATGGTTGGTCAGGGCGATGGCCGCCTGGGAGGCCAGCGATTCCGCCAGTTGCCGGTCGGCGGCTGAGAAGGTTCTAACCTGGCCAGTTTCCGGATCGAGAGCGTTGATCAACTGGAACACGCCGATGATCCGGTCCTCGTGATTCTTCATCGGCACGGTCAGAAAGGAACGGGAGCGATAGCCGGTCTGGCGATCGAAACGGTGCGTGCCGGAGAAATCAAAATTCTGATCCGCGTAAGCGTCATTCACGATGACCGTCGTATCGTGCAGCACGGCATAGGTGACCACCATGCTGAGGTTGGGCTGGCCGGTCGCGTCGTACAGGGGAATCGGCGGGAAGGGGATGGGCACGCCGGAGGTGCCGCCCAGGTGGAGCTGGAGCGAGTCGTTGCGCAGCACTTCAAAGTGCAGTTGCCGGTAGTCCTCATCCAGCCGGTACAGCGTGCCGCCATCGGCGTTCGACAGACGCTTGGCCGCGGTCAGGATCGTTTCCAGCAACTTGGGCGTATCCCGTTCCCGGGACAGGGCGATGCCGATCCGGTTGAGCTGGTCCAGGCACTCCAGCGGATCACTGGAATGAGAGGTGGGCATGGGCGATCTTATCTCTCCGGCTGGGAAGGATGGAACGGATTTTGGGTATTATAGCCACGCGCCGGGATCGGGTGCGTCGTTCGCTAGGTTGTCATGTCTTCACGGCAGACTGTCCCAGGCGTTCCGACGTGCTCTCCATAGCCAGCGGCGCGGGGTCTCATGAGCGAACCGGTTATCGAATTGCGGAATGTTTGCAAGGCGTATGCGGCCAATCCGGTGCTGCGCCACATCAATTTGCAGGCGCGGGCCGGCGAGTTCCTGACCCTGCTCGGGCCTTCGGGTTGTGGCAAGACTACGATCCTGCGCCTGCTGGCCGGATTTGAGAAACCCGACAGCGGCGAAATCCGCATCGCTGGCCAGGACATGCAGACCCTGCCACCCGAACGGCGGCACGTTAACACCGTATTCCAGAGTTACGCCCTGTTTCCGCATCTGACGGTGTTTGAGAACGTCGCCTTCGGTCCCCGCCTGAACCAGGTTCGCGGCGATGAATTGCGGGAACGGGTCATGGACGCGCTGCGGATGGTCAAGCTGGAGGAGTTTGCCCGGCGCAAGCCTGGCCAGCTCTCCA
>JAGTSD010000251.1 GCA_018262135.1 Pseudomonadota bacterium
GCAGCGGTTGCTGGCGCTGACGCCGGCCAGCTACACCGGCAATGCCGCCGCTCAAGCGCGCAAGCTGTGAGGCGATCATGTTGCCGCGCGTGTTGGGCGATCTGAGTCCGGCGCAATTTCTGGCCGAGTACTGGCAGAAACAGCCGCTGGTGGTGCGCGGCGCCTGGCCGGGGTTCCGCGATCCACTGACCCCCGAGGAACTGGCGGGGCTGGCCTGCGAGGAAGGCGTGGAGTCACGGCTGATTTTGGCAGGGGAGGGCGAGGAGTCCGAGGTAGTACGTCAGGGACCCTTCACGGATGATGATTTTCTGAACCTGCCCGAGATGGGCTGGACTCTGCGGGTGGAGGATGTCGAGAAGTACGCCCCCGATCTGGCGGCCCTGCTGGAACCGTTCCGCTTCATCCCTGACTGGCGGATTGACGGGTTGACGATCCGCTACGCCATGCCGCCGGGAACGGTCAGACCCCGTGTCAACGAGGATGATGTTTTTCTGCTACAGGGCCAGGGACGGCAATATTGGGAAATCGCCACCCGGACGGTAGCGCCAGGCGCGGATCAACCCGATGCCGGGTTTGCCCCGGAGCACGAATGGATGCTGGAGCCGGGCGATCTGCTGTATCTGCCGCCGGGCGTCGTCTATCGCGGTTCGACGCTGGAGCCGGGCCTGATCTACGCGGTGAACTGTCGCGCGCCCCGCCATCGGGAACTGCTCGGCAGTTTTTTGGAATTCCTGTTGGAAGATGTCGATCCCGAGGCGCACTACACCGATCCCGATCTCGCCGTGCAGGAGCATCCCGGCGAAATCGGCCCGGCGGCGCTGGATCAGATACGGACCTGGTTGCGCCGTTCCATCGCCCTGGACGATGAAACCCTCGCGGTCTGGTTTGGGCGCACTCTGAGCGCACCCAAACCGGGCTTTCAAGCCGAGCCGGAACCGGAACCCTACGACGAGGACGAGCTGTGGGACCATCTGCGCGGGGGTGGAACTCTGGAGCGCAATCCCGGCTCGCGGTTTTGCTACATCGCCGGAGTGGATGGCGAGATGCTGCTCTTCGTGGACGGCCAGGAATTCGCGCTGGGACCGGAGGTGGCGTTCATGGCGCCGTTGCTGTGCCAACATCGAGTATTGACCCCGGCGTTGCTGCGCGAGGTATTGAAGCAACCCGACGCCCGACTGTTGCTCCTGGATCTGGTGAACGAGGGCTATCTGGTGATCTACGAAGCGGAAGAGGGCAGCTAAAATCAGCGTAGGGCAATCGCTCTTTCCGAACGACGAGGTGGCGGCGATGGCGGACGATGATCAAAACTCTACGATGACGCTTGACGGACTGGACGACAGCCGGCGCGCGTTATTGGAACTGCTCGGTGGAATGCGGCGTGTGCTCTACCTCTACACGCCGCTGATGCGCCCCGAACTGTACAACGATCCCGACGTGCTCGCCACGATTCGCAACCGGGTGGTAAACCAGCCCAAGGTTCGCTTTCATTTGCTGCTACCGCCCGCGCGACAGTGGCGGACCGACTGCCCGGGTCTGGTGCGGCTGAGCGAGCGGCTGACCACCGCCTTGATCCTGCGTACCCCGAACCGGGCGGAAGTACCGGACCGGCCCGAGCTAGGTCAGGCTTTCGCTATTGCCGACGAACGGATGCTACTACGCTTCAGCGACCCCCGCCGCCTGCTCGGCACCTGCGAGCTTCAACCCACCGAGCGTATGAAGGAACTGCTGGAACTGTTTCGGATACTCTGGGACCGGGCGCAGCCCGATCCCGACCTGCGACGACTGGGAATTTAGGTGGGCGCCGCCCGCCAACGTTCCAGCAGTTTCGTCCGGTTCAACTCCAGCCATTGCAGGGCGATGATCGGTGCGGCGGAGTTGATCCGGCCCGCGCTCAACAACGCCTGCGCCTCAGCCCGGGAGACCACATGTACCCGGATATCCTCGTGTTCGGCAGCGACGCCGCGCACACCTGGGGTGACAGCCGAGGCATCCACCCGCCCGCAGAACAAGGTGATGCTCTCGGACGTGCCGCCCGGGCTGACCAGATACTGGCAGATCGGAACGAGGTCGAGGAGTTCGCAGCCGGCTTCCTCGACGGTTTCCCGCCGGGCCACGTCCTCAGTGGTTTCACCGGGATGGTCAATAATCCCGGCAACGATTTCAAGCAGCCAGGGGCTACCCGGAAATTCCAGCGCACCGACCCGGAACTGTTCCAGTAAAACCACCTGGTCGCATTCGGGGTCATAAGGCAGGACGGCGACCGCGTGGCCGCGTTCCAGGCATTCGCGGGTCATTTCCGAACTCCAGCCGCCAGCGAACAGCTCGTGCCGCAGCCGGTATTTTTCCATGCGGAAGAATCCGCTGTAGCAAATGGACTTATCCAGGATTTCAAACGAATGATTCATGGCGTGTTCCGGGTCGAGAGGAATGATGGACAGATTGACTGTTGATTGTAATCCGGGCTTGTGCGAAGGTATATTATGTTACGAAAGTATTTATGTGATACACTTTTGCTGGTTTGGATGATGCTCGCACTGGCGGCGTGCTCGGGTGATTCCAGTTCGCCCGAGGTCGAGATCCGTGCTCTGGTTGTTCAGGCCCAGACTGCCGCCGAGGAACGCAACGTGGGTGACCTGCGCGCGCTGGTTGCGGATGACTATGCCGACGCTCGTGGCTACGACCGCAAGGTGGTCGAAAATCTGATCCGCCTGCACGTGTTGCGCAACCAGTCCATCCACTTGTTCACCCGGGTGGGTGACATCGCTTTCCCGCAGGCGGATCGCGCCACGGTTAAAGTGGCGGCGGCGATGGCCGGTCGGCCGGTGGCAAGCGCCGGCGAATTAGTGGGCGTGAATGCCGACCTTTATCGCTTCGACCTCGAACTGATTCGGCGTGATGGAAAATGGCAAGTGCAACGGGCAGCCTGGGAGCCGGCGCGGCTGGATGACTTCTGGTAATCGTGTTGCGAAGAGCGCAAAGATCAAGGCACGATAATTGCGTATCAATAGCTGTTTGTTGAATTCAGAGTTCTGGATGCGCTTGGCCTGATCCGGTTCGCCCTTATGGGGGTATTGATTGAATGAGAGCCAAACTTTTGAAATATGCGTTACTTGCGCTGGGATTGACCATTTTGCCATTGCAGGCAAGCATCGGAGACAACGATTCACCCCCGGTCCCGGCGGCCAACACTGTGGTGGACAGCGATGATGGTAGCAATCCCGACGCTATTTCCATTCCCAACGATACCTCCGCGATGGCGCAGGTCCTGCCCAATCCCGTCACAGTGACCGGTTATGTCAACCAGCCTGGAAGTGGTTCCGAGAGCCGGTCGCGCATCGTCGGTGATCTTGTGGATGTCTATCGGGTCAGTCTGCAAGCCGGCGAGCGGGTCACGCTGACCATCGCCGGCGATGGCGTCCAGAACGACCTGGACCTCGGGCTGGCCGATCTGGATGGTAACCTGCTCGATGCCTCGGCCGGTCAGGTCCGGGTGGAGTCGCTGAAGATAAAAACCACGGGCGACTATCTGGTGATAGTGGGGGCAAATCGGGACGCGTCCCGCTACGAGTTGACCATCGGCCCGGCGCGCGGGCCGGCCGCTTACAGTTTACGCTTAAGCGATTCATTCGCCGTTGGCCAAGCGATCGTGCGTTTCCCGGATCGTCCAACCGGAACCCGGAATGTCCTGCGGACACAGTCCCAGGTTATGGGTGCGCTGGCGGGTCGGGAGGGTGAGTCCCGGCAGCGTAACGCGTTGTTGCATGTGGCTGGATTGGAGCGGATCGAAGGTTACCGGACTCTGGCCAGCGTGGAATGTCAAGGCGCTGAACCTGGATCCGGAACTGGAATTTGTCGGACTCAACTACAAACTCCGGGTTCTATTCGCACCCAACGATCCACTCCACCCCTATCAGTGGCATTACCCGCAGATCAATCTGCCGCAGGCTTGGGACGTGACGACCGGTGCCAATGCCATCGTAGCGGTGATCGATACCGGCGTGGTGCTCAGCCATCCCGACCTGCAGGGCCAACTGATAGCTGGGTACGACTTTATCCAGGATCCGGCCGTCGCTGTTGACGGCGACGGCAT
>JAGTSD010000252.1 GCA_018262135.1 Pseudomonadota bacterium
TGAAGGCGATGTTCCTGAACGAAGGCATTCCGCTCGAAAAGCTGCAATTCGTCGCCGATCAGCATCACCTGAGCGACTTTATCGGCGGGCAGGTGACCGGGCTTTATGCCTACCTCTCCAACGAGCCGTTTGCGTTGCAGCAGCAGGGCATCGCCTACAGCCTGCTGAAGCCGCAGACTTATGGCATGGATTTTTACGGCGATGCGCTATTTACCAGGCAGGCGCTGGCGCAGGAACGTCCCGAGGTGGTTGCCGCCTTCAGGGCCGCGTCGATCCGCGGCTGGGAGTACGCGCTGGAGCATCCGGATGAAATCATCGACCTCATTCTGGCGCACTACAACACCCAGGGCAAAGACAAGGCACACCTGCAATTCGAAGCCCGTAGCCTGGACAGCCTGATCCGCCCGAAATTGATCCAGATCGGCCACAGCAACACCGGCCGCTGGAGTCATATCGTGCAAACCTATGCGCGCTTTGGCGTGGTGAAGGCGGAGAAGTCGCTCGATGATTTTTTCTACGAGCCCAATCGCAAGGTCGATCTGACCCGGCTTTATTTTTACCTGGCGGTGGCGCTGACGGTTCTTCTGGGCGTTGGCGGCGTTGCTTTTTATATTCACCGGATCAATCGCCGCCTCCAACTGGCTGTCAACCAACAAGTCGCCGTCGAGGTGCAGTTGCGCGATAGCGAATCGCGTTACCGGGTGTTTTTCGAGACCTCGCCCTCGGCCGGTATCGTCTGGCGCGAGGGTTTTATCATCACCGACTGGAACAGCCAGGCCGCGGCGATGTTTGGCTGGTCGCGGCAAGAGGTGTTGGGACGGGATTTCTCGCTTTTTTTGCTGCCGGCAGCCGAGCGCGAGCAACTGCTGCCCGAACTGGGCCAGTTGCTGCAACATAACGTCCGGCCGCATGGCGTCAATGACAACCTGACCCGCGATGGCCGCGTCATTACCTGCGAGTGGTTCAATGCCTGGTTGCCGGAAATGCCCGGCCAGCCGCGGGAGATAATTTCCCTGGCGATCGACATCAGCGACCGCAAGGCGGCCGAGCAGGTCAGGGAAGAGGCTTTCGAATTCCTGCGCAAAGTCTCGGCCAATGCGCCGGGGGTGGTTTATCAATACCGTTTGCGCCCGGATGGCAGTTCGCATTTTCCCTATGTCAGCAGCCGCATCGAGTTGTTCGGGCTGAGCCCGGAGAGCCTCGCCGAAGATGCCAGCCCGATCTTTGCCGCCGCGCATCCCGACGATGTCGGGCCGATACAGGAAAGCATCCGGCAGTCAGCTCTCAATCTGACGCCCTGGCGCGGTCAATTCCGCATCCGCCAGGCCGATGGCAGCTATCGCTGGTATGAAGGGCAATCCACGCCGGAGCGGGAGGCGGATGGCGGGATTGTCTGGTATGGCTACTACGCCGATATTCAGGCGCAGAAGGAAACCGAGGCGCAGATCACCGCGATGGCGCTACATGATGCGCTGACGGGCCTGCCCAATCGCGCCCTGTTTACCGACCGCATGGAAAATGCGTTGGCCGCCGCGCGTCGCGACCAAACCCGCCTGGCGCAACTGTTCATCGATCTCGACAAGTTCAAGCCGATCAACGACCGGTTCGGGCATGCGCTGGGGGATGAGCTGTTGAAGGAGGTTGCCGCCCGGATGCGCGCCAGCATTCGGGAATCGGATACCGCTGCCCGTATTGGCGGCGATGAATTCGTCGTTTTGTTACGCAATATCCAGCAACAGGAAGACGCCTTGGCCGTCGCCGAAAAAATCCGGCAGGCGATCAGCCAGCCGTTCATCATTGCCGGTCATCGCTTGTCCATATCCGCCAGCATCGGCCTGTCGCACTTTCCCGAACACGGCAGCGACCTGCTGGAGCTCTCGAAGAATGCCGATCAGGCGATGTATCGTGCCAAGCAACAGGGGCGCGACGGCGTGGTGATCTACCTGCCGGACCTCGATTCCGTCTGCTAGCCGGGCGGAAATCCTGCGGTCGACCGGCCGATTGGACTAAAAACGCCGACGAGGCCCTAATGCCGTTCGGTTGAGACGGGCAAGCTCTCTGTGTTGTCGTTCACGTGCAGACGGGAACCCGGAGAATATCGAGGCTACTGGATTCCCACTTTCGGGGATGACGCTTGACTGAACGGTATTGCCGACCGGGCCCGGCTTTAAAGCCTCTCGGTATCGGCGTTGCCATAGGCTGGCGCGCAGCAGCGGAGGATATGCTGCGCCCGTGTCGGTGTTTTGCCCGCGGTAAAAGTAACAATTTCCCGGTCAATTCGCCTGCAAGCGGCGGCGGGCGATGACGCCGCCGGTCAACAATGCGGCCAGCAGCAATTCCCAGCCGGCGGCTTGTGGCGGTGGGGGCAGCGTGAAGTAGTCGGCCGGCGGAGCGGGGGGCGTGGCGGGTTCCAGGGGCGAGCGCAAGCCGGGGCTGAACAGTTCGAGCGCGCCGGCCGCGGCAATGGAGCCAGTCAGGGCGACCATGGTCAGCAGTTTGACGAATTTGGGCATGAAATCTCCTCGGGCGGGACTTTGGGTGTGGCGTGGCAGCGCCGTTCAATCGGCGTATTCAGCGCTGCGGCGTGCCGTCGAGTATGCGCAGCGACAAGGCCTTGCCGACGGCCTGGGCGCGGTTGAGGACATTGAGCCGGCGCAGGATTTTCTGGACGTGGTTTTTGACGGTCAGCGGGCTGATGCCGAGGATCATGCCGATTTCGATATTGCTTTTCCCCTGATAGATCCAGCCCAGGATTTCCTGTTCGCGCGCCGTCAGCAACTCGGTTCGGCTGAGCTGGCTGCTCGATGTTCCCGGCTGGGTCTGGCGGGTGAACTGGGTATGCACCCAGGTGGCGTGCAGTGACGGGGCGAGCAGGGCGAGCAGATGGCGCTGCCGGGGTTCAATGCTGCCCGGCCGGCAGGCAAAGATGAAAAAGCTGGTGGTGCGCCCGGCCGTGTCGTGGGTGCCGTGGGCGAGGATTTCGCTGGCGCCCTGGCGGAGTAATTCCCGGGCAAGAACGCTGTTGACCGCAGCGCCCTCCTGGGCGATGTCGAACAACAGCGGCTGGAAGTGATCGTCCTTCCATGATTCGAGCAGCTGGGAAACCAGGGGGCCGTCCTGGTTGAACAGGTTGTTGATGAGTGCCGGTTCGCCGCCGCTCGACGAGAAACTGTCTACATGAAAGACCGGCGACTCGCTTTTGCGGATGGCACAGATCAGTACCTCGTGGCGGATCAGGTTCTGGAGCAGCCCCTGGGTCCAGCAGAAAAAATGATGGGTGGTGTGCACCTTCAGCGAGTGCTCCAGGATCAGCGCCATGGCCTCCAGTTCAAGCGGATCGATGAACGCTTCCGCCTCGTTCGGGATGTCATCCGGCAGCTCCGGGCGAGGCCCGGGCAGGCGGTTTGGGCTCGCATGGAATTCATTGAGTTGCATTGAGTGCCCCGCGCAAAAAGAGTGAGCTTTTAGTGTTACGGGGCGGATGTTAAGTATTGATTAAACGGGGCTAATCATTTTCGTGCCAGCTGGCGGAGGGCAGCCGGAAACCTTGCTCTCTGGTCTGATTGGCTCATGCGGGAGGGCCGGCGGATTCATCAACGACGCCAGGGCGCTGCCGTAACTTTTGCTCCACGCCAACCCCCGTGGAGAACGCCATGCAAAGCACTTTGAGCAGCCGTAAGGAGATGATCGGCCAACTGGTCGAACACTCGGTCGCCAGCGCCCTTTCCGAATCGCCGCAATTCTGGCTGCGGGAGATTTTCGAAAACGGTTTTGTCGGCTATCGCCAGTTATCCGACCAGCAACTCGC
>JAGTSD010000253.1 GCA_018262135.1 Pseudomonadota bacterium
ACCACCGCATCGCCCAGCAGGGCCGTGACCCGGTATCTGTCGTAGAAGTCCCTGCCTTTCCAGAATACCGTGTTGAGGGGTTCTCCGGCCAGGAAAAACGGGATCACGCAGGGCGAATAGGGGGGGAAGTCTTCATCGCCCAGCATGACGATCTCGCCCTCAAATCCCTCCAGCCTGAGCCGCTCCACGAACTCCGCGGCAGCCATGCCGGTTCCGACCGTAACCACCCTCATTATTTGCCACCCCGCCGCCGGGCGAACTCTTTGCGGCGCAGCTCCCGGTACAGTTCCACGTGGGGAGGCACGCCGCCGTCGCCGAGCAGGTAGCTGCGCAGACTTTTGGCGGCCCGCTGGTTGCGGGTCTCGTCGAACTCCTCATACTTCAGCGCTCCGGAGTGGCAGGCAGCCACACAGGCAGGGCTGTCTCCCTGTTTCAGCCGCTCCACGCACAGGTCGCATTTGTAGGCCACGTCCCGGCCGTGCCGGGCCCGGTGGGTTTCCTTGAAGGAGATGGCGTCGAAGGTGCAGACCGAGGCGCACATGGCGCATGCCTTGCACAGAGAGGGATCGATGAGGACCGCGCCGGTGTCAGGCTCGCGGCGCAGTGCACCGGAGGGGCAGGCAGTCAGGCAGTCGGCCGGGTCGCAGTGGCGGCAGGACAGGGGAAAGGCCTCATGCTCGATGCCGAGCACCCGTACGTTAATCTCGGTGCGCCGGTCGCCGAGGGCGCCCGGCAGGCTCCCCGAGGGATGGTGGCGCACGGCGCAGGCCGTTTCGCACGCCTTGCAGGCCAGGCATTTCTTGTAGTCCACGAATACTCTCTTCATGTTGGTTTCTCCGATAGTGCGCGGCCCCGTTGGAGGCGGCTGTATTCTAACGCCATGTACCATCTGAAACCCCTACCCCGGCCCTTCTCTTCCTGGGGAGGGAGTCGACGCACCTCTCCTCAGAGAGGGAGGTCTGTCAAAACACTCCTCCCCCAGCGGGGGGAGATCGGGAGGGGGGCTTCGTAGGGGCACCCCCCTGTGGGTGCCCTTCATCTGGGCAGGCACGGGGACCTGCCCCTACAACATCAACCCCAACCCGGTCCGAAACGGCAGGTTGGATGAGCGGATTTGCCGGTAACCAACCAGGCCCTAGTCCCCAGACCCCAGTCACCGTTTCACACCAGTCACCGGTATTCTAGGCAGCGCTCGAGCAGCTGCAGGAGCGAACCAGGAGGGCTTCGGCCAGCGTGTTCACCGTCGTGGCGTATTCGCTGTCACCGCAGGACATGATTCGGGTCACGTCCGGTTCCAGGTCAGCCAGTCGCGGCTCGGCCGGCAGGTACAGTGTGCCGTCGAATCTTTGGTCGAGGCTCAGCCCCGTCTCTTTCAGGAAACGCTCCAGGCGACCCCGGGTTTCACTCTGGGTCCGGTTGACCACCAGGCAGACCTTGGGTATGCCGATCTGGCGGGCCAGGTCCGCCGAGCTGCAGGCAACCGACAGGGCATTGAAGGTGGCGTCCGCAACCACCAGGCAGTGGCTGAATCCCCGGGAAAGTGCCCGGCCGAAATGTTCGACCCCGGCCTGGGTGTCCAGCAGGATCCCCTCGTTTTCCCGCAGGGACAGATGTCGGATGACCGAGTCCAGCAGCACGTTTTCCGCGCAGAGGCAGCCGCCGCCCGCCTGCTTGACCGTGCCCATCACCAGCATGCTGAGCCTCTCGGCAACCCGGACGCCGAAGCGCGCCACCACGTCATCCACGTCCGGATTGAGCTTGAACAAGGCTCCCCAGCCGGTTGCGCCCGGCCGGGCGCCGGTCTTTTCCTCGATATATTCGCTATTCAGGTTGAGGGGGACGATGGCCGAGGCCTTTGCCACCCCGAGCCCCATGGCATGGGGGAGGTTCATCTGGGGGTCTTCGTCCACCGCCAGGGTGTTGACGCCGCTTCTGGCCAGGGCCGTTGCCAGGCAGGCGGTGAGGGTGGTCTTGCCGACCCCGCCCTTGCCGGTTATCACGGCGCGAAAGCTGTTGTTACCCGTGCACATGTGGTCTCCAGTCCATTTGTAATTGAAAGCAGGATGGCAGGGTGTTTGTCTTGTGTAGGGGCAAACCTTGTGTTTGCCCAACAGGGGGCGACCACAAGGATCACCCCTACAAGTCATTCCCTTCGAATAATGGTATCTTAAATACCCAGCGCGGCGCGTCGATCCATGATGATCTTTTCCATCTGGTCGGCCGTGGCGATTGGGTCCTCTTCCACGAAGAACCACCCTCCCAGCACGCCCTTGGCGTCTTCGGTAAGAATCTTCGTCACCTCCGGGCCGCCCAGGATCGGCGGCAGCGGCCAGAGGTGCACCGGGATGCCGGAGCCGACAAAGTAGGTGCCGATGGCCACCGCCTTTTCCGTGGTCCATTCCGGCGCCGAACCGACCAGCGGCAGGTCCGAGATGTCCACTCCCAGGTGGTCCGCAATACCGCCCGCCAGGTTGAGCATGCGGGAGCAGTCCACGCAGGAGCCCATGTGCAGCACCGGCGGGATGCCGAGCTGGCCGCAGACCGCCTGCAGACCAGGGCCGGCCAGTTGCTGGGCCGGAAGGTCCATGAGTCCGGCCTTGGCAGCAGCCACTGCCCAGCAGCCGGTGCCGATGACCAGGATATCACGCTTGATCAGCTCCGTGGTCAGGCCGCGGTGGAACAGGTCCTGCTGCACCTTGACGTTGTTGCACCCCACGATGCCCGCAACTCCCTTGATGGTGCCGTTGACGATCAAGTCGATGAGGGGCTGGGGAGTGCCGCCCAGGGCCTTGAGGATCTCTTCCACGGTGAACCCGACCATTGCCGTGGCAGTCTGTTGGGGGATGTATACCCTGGCCTTGTTGCGGTTGGGGAAGGCCTCGATGGCAGTGCGGATGATGCGGCTTGCTATGGCATCGGCGTGGTGCTCGTCGAACTGGATGTGCAGGGCGCCCGGTATCTTGGCCTGCTCGCTGGTGGTAATGAAGCGGGTGTGGTAGCAGGAGCAGAGGTCGGCCAGGGCCGGGTAGATGCACTGTACGTCCACCACCATGGCGTCCACCGCGCCGGTCATGATGGCCAGCTCGCTGTGGGCCTCGTTGCCGGCCATGCCCACGCCCTGGCGCAGCAGCACCTCGTTGCCGGTGCAGCAGAGCCCCACCACGTTGATGCGCTTGGCCCCCGCCGCCTCGGCCGCCTGTTTCATCTCCGGCAGCTGCGCCATTTCCACCACCTTGGCCGACAGGACCGGTTCATGGCCGTGGACCACCACGTTGACGCTTTCCTCCTCCAGGACCCCAAGGTTCGCCTTCACCTGCCTGATGGTCGGCGTGCCCAGCAGGATGTCCTGGATCTCGGTGGCGATGAGCGAGCCCCCCCAACCGTCTGACAGGGAGCAGCGCACCGACTGGATCACCAGTGAGAGCGGGTCGTGGTCGCAGCCGAAGTGGGTGCGGTGCAGGATGTCCACCGCCTCGCGGTCGATGCCGCGCGGCAGCAGGCCCATCTTGGCCCCGGTTGCCTCGTAGAGGGTGTCCTCCAGGTTCTTCAGCCGCTCGAAGCGCTTTTTCGGCATGTATTTTTCGGCAAAGACCAGCGGTTCCTCGTCCTGCTTACCGAAGCAGTTGATGGCCGCATCGGCCACATCCGAGGCGATCTCGTTGATCGCGCGGCCGTGCGTATCGACACCGAGCCGGCCGGCGACCGCCAGCAGCTTGCCTTCGTCGCTGATGCGGTAGTCGCTGTTCTTGCCGGTGGCCACCGCCTTCAGCAGCAGCGCCACCTTGCGGCCGTGGTCGGAATGAGA
>JAGTSD010000254.1 GCA_018262135.1 Pseudomonadota bacterium
TGATGCGGTTTACCACGCTGGATGACTGGTTGCGCTGGCAGGAGACCCTGCATCCCAAGGCTATCGAACTGGGCCTGGACCGGGTGCGGACCGTCCTGCATCGTCTGCAACCGGAGGCCCCGCCCTTCGCGGTCATCACGGTCGGCGGCACCAACGGCAAGGGTTCCTGCCTGGCGTTTCTGGACGCCATTCTGCGCACCGCCGGCTATCGGGTCGGCGCCTATGCCTCGCCGCACCTGCTGCGCTATAACGAACGCATCCGCGTGGATGGGGCGGAAGCAGACGATGCGGCCCTCTGCCGGACGTTCGCCCGCATTGACGCGGCGCGCGGCGATATTTCCCTGACCTATTTCGAGTTTGGCACGCTGGCGGCGCTGGAACGGTTCCGGGAAGCTGGCGTGGAGGTCGCGGTGCTGGAAGTCGGCCTCGGCGGGCGGCTGGACGCCGTCAACGTGGTGGACGCCGACGCTGCGCTGGTGACCAGCATCGCCCTCGATCACACCGACTGGCTGGGTCCGGATCGCGACAGCATCGGCTATGAAAAGGCCGGCATTTATCGCCCCGGTCGCCCGGCGATTTGCGCCGATCCCGATCCACCGCCACAGTTGCTCGAACACGCTCGCGCCATCGGCGCGCGATTGCTGCGGATCGGCCCTGATTATGGCTTTGCCCGCACGGGCGCAACCTGGCGCTGGTGGTCGGATGCGGCGCGGCTCGACGCGCTGCCGCAGCCAGCGCTGGCCGGCGAACATCAACTGGGCAACGCCGCCGCCGCACTGATGACCTTGACCAGCCTGCGCGACCGGCTGCCGGTTGATGCCACCGCCATCCGCGCCGGACTGGCGCGGGCGTGGTTGCCGGGCCGGTTTCAGGTCATTCCCGGCCCGGTGGAGTGGATACTCGACGTGGCTCATAATCCGGCTGCCGCCGCCGTGCTGGCCGATCATTTAAGAAACCGGACTTGCGCCGGATGTACTCGGGCCATCCTGGGGCTGCTGGCCGACAAGGATGCCGATGGGGTCATCCAGGCGCTGGCGGGTACCGTGGACGAATGGCATCCGGTCACGCTGACCGGCGCGCGAGGGCGTACCGGCACTGACCTGGCCGCGCGCTTGCGCTCAGCCGGCATTCAGGCAGTTACTCCACACGATGACATTGCGAGCGCCTGTCAAACCGTTCGCGATATGGCTGACATCGGTGACCGCATGGTCGTATGCGGTTCGTTCCATATGGTGGCTCCCGTGCTGGCCGCCCGGCCGTGGATTCCCGATTCCTCCTTGCCGCACTCAGGGGAGACTTGATCTTGGACAATCGCTTGACCCAGCGCCTGGTCGGCGTCGCTGTCATAGTGGCGCTGGCGGCCGTTTTCCTGCCGAACCTATTCAAAAAAGAGGATAAACCTCTGGTTGCGCCGGCTACCGTCACCCAGCCCCCGCCGGCGAGCCGACTGCCGGCTGCCGCTCCCGCGCCGACCCTGACCTTTTCCCATCAACCTCCGCCTGCACCGCCCCCCGCCGCACCGGAGGAAGCGCCAGGCGCGGGGGAACCGCCGCCGCCCGTGGCCGAACCGGTACGGCCGACTCCACCGCCGCCCGTGGCCGACCCGGTACAGCCGACTCCACCCCCGCCCGTGGCCGAACCGGTACGGCCGACTCCGCCGCCGCCGGTGGCCGAACCGGTACGGCCGACTCCACCACCGCCGGTGGCCACGGTTCCCCGTCTCAAACCGGTTCCCGCACCGCCGGCTGCGCCTGCTCAGGCCGAGGCCGCCAGGATCGCAAGAGAAGAAGCCGCGCGCCGCAAAACGGCTCAGGAAGCCGCCGCCAGGATCGCAAGAGAAGAAGCCGCGCGCCGCAAAACGGCTCAGGAAGCCGCCGCCAGGGCCGAGGCCGAACGCAACGCCGCCACCAGGGCACGCGCCGAGGCTGCCCGCAAGGCGGCTCAAGCCGAAGCGGCCCAGAAAGCCGCCCAGGCCGAGGCCGCCAAAACTCGCGCCAGGGCAGAAGCTGAACGCAGCGCCGCCGCCAGGGCACAAGCCGCCCGTCTCGAAGCAACTCAGAGCGAAGCCACTTCTCCTCATCAATCCACGCCCGCCGAAGTAATCGCAGGACAGGCCGAAGCCCGACGTGCAGCAGAAGCGGCTCGGCAAGAAGCGGCTCGCGCCGAGACCGCCCGCAAGGCAGCGCAAGCGGAAGCGGCCCAGAAAGCGGCCCAGGCCGAGGCCGCGCGCCGCAGGGCCCAGGCTGGAGAAACCCGGGCCAGGACGGTCAATGCCCGGTCCGAAGCGCCCCGAACCGACAGCGGCCGGGCCAAACCGCCTGCCCCGATGCCCAAAATTGATTTGGTCGCCAAATCCGAAGCCCCGGGCAAAGCTCCACGCGCCCCCACGGCTCCGGCACCCGTTACACCCGCTACACTCGCTACATCCACCGCACCCGCCGCGCCGCCGCGACCCCAACCCTCGCCTGCCAGTGCCGGCGGCACTGTGGTGGGCAGCTACGCCCTGCGGGAAAACGCTAACGCCTTGCGCGACTATTATCGAAGTCAAAAAATTCGGGTGGTGGTGGAGGAAACCGTGGCCAACGGCCGGCCGATGTATCGGGTGCGAATCTGGCGCTAAACACAGCCAAACTCACGTCGTTTCGACTCGGATGCGATTCTGTTAAGATAATTTCCCTGCAAAAGACCGGCAAAGCCGGATGAACCCAGTGATTAAACCTTGCGGGACGGGATGCGACGATCCATGAATTGGGCGGATTACCTCATCGTCATCGTCATCGCCCTTTCCATGCTGATCGGACTCTGGCGGGGCCTGTTGCGTGAAGTCATTTCGCTGGCGACCTGGATCGCCGCTTTCGCCATCGCCTTTCTGTTCGCCGAGGATGGCGCCGCCCATCTGGCGCCCTACCTCGACGTTCCCTCGCTGCGCGTCGCCGCCGCCTTTGGTGGTCTGTTCCTCGCCACCCTGTTGCTTGGCGGTCTGGTGGGCATCGTCGCCTCGCAACTGGTGGATTATACCGGCCTGACCGGCACCGACCGGGTATTGGGCATGGTCTTCGGGCTGGGGCGCGGCGCGGTGGTGATCGCCATTCTGGTGTTGGCGGCGGGGCTGACGCCCCTGCCCAAGGATCCCTGGTGGCAACAATCGCGATTGTTGCCCCATTTCCAGGAAGCCGCCCTGCAACTGCGCGACTGGCTACCGCCGGAACTGGCCCAGAATTTTCGCTTTTGAGCGCGTTTCCCAACGACGGCAGCCGCCGTCCATTGCGATAGGTAATCGCACATGTGTGGAATCATCGGTATCGCGGGGCGTGGTCCGGTCAATCAGAGCCTGTTCGACGGGTTGACGGTGTTGCAGCATCGAGGCCAGGACGCGGCGGGTATCGTCACCTGCGATGACGGCCGTCTGTTCCTGCGCAAGGACAACGGCCTGGTCCGGGACGTCGTCCGTACCCGCCACATGCGCGATCTGCACGGCAACACCGGGATCGGTCACGTCCGCTACCCGACCGCTGGCGGTTCGGACTCCGCCGAGGCCCAGCCGTTCTACGTCAACTCGCCGTTCGGCATCACCCTGGCGCACAACGGCAATCTGACCAACGCCGCCCAGCTCAAGGACGATCTGTTCCGTTCCGACCTGCGCCACATCAACACCAACTCCGACTCGGAAATCCTGCTCAACGTATTCGCCCACGAATTGCAACAGCGCAGCCGGCTGTCGGTGGACGCCGAGGACATCTTCGCGGCGGTGGCGGCGGTGCACCGACGGGTGCGGGGGGCC
>JAGTSD010000255.1 GCA_018262135.1 Pseudomonadota bacterium
GATCGGGCCTTCGCCGGGTCCGATACGCTGGCCACTTCCTACGCGCTCAAGTGCGCTGTGGAACACCTCGGCGACTACGACCTGGTCCTGTGCGGACGTCAGGCCATAGACGGCGATACGGCCCAGGTCGGTCCGCAGGTGGCGGAGAAGCTCGGCCTGCCGCAGATCACCTACGCCGAATCCATCCAGAGCCTGCAAGATGGGGAGATCGTCGTGCAGAGGGCCTTTCCGCGCGGCAAGGAGACCGTGAAGTGCACGTTGCCCTGCCTCCTGACGGTCGTCAGCACCGCCTGTCCGCCCCGGCCGCCTTCGGTGCGCAGGATGATCGCCTACAAGCTGGCGGCCTCTCCACTTGAGTACCCTGAGTTGCTGAAGCGGTGGCCCGAGTGGGAGACGCCTGACGCTCTGGACAGCTATCTGGCGCGCCGGGATCTGAAGATCCCCCTCTGGACGACGACCGACATCGGCGCGGACGAAGGGTATCTGGGCTTGGAGGGTTCGCCCACCAAGGTCTGGAAGGTTGACTATGTGGTGCTGGAGACCAAGGAGAGCAAGGAGGTCCCGGCTACGCCGGAAGGCGTGTCCGCCCTGGTCAAGGAACTGGTTCAGTGCCACGTCATGTGAAGGGGACAGGCGCATGAATGAGAGCAGAGACGTCTGGGTCTTTGTCGAGCAAGAGGCTGGCGAGTTGGCTGAGGTCAGCCTCGAGTTGCTTTCCAAGGGCCGGGAGTTGGCCGACAGGTTGGGCGGCCAGATGAGCGCGCTCCTGTTCGGTTATGGCATCGCTCATCTGGCGGAAGATGTGATCCACCACGGCGCGGACACGGTGCTGTTGGCTGATCATCCGGAGTTGGCGCCATACCGCTCGTCGCCGTACGCCCGAGTGGCCATCGACCTGGCTCGGGACCGCCGGCCGTACATCTTTCTACTGGGTGCTACGCCGACCGGACGAGATCTGGCCCCTCGCATCGCCAGCGCGCTGCGCGCAGGGCTGACGGCCGACTGCACCGACCTGCAGCTCGGTGAGTACCGGAAGCGGGACCGGGTCTACCACGATTTGTTGCTCCAAATCAGGCCTGCCTTCGGTGGCAACGTCATCGCCACCATCGTAAACCCCGAGTTGCACCCGCAATTGGCCACCGTGCGGGAAGGCGTCATGCGCAGCGGTCTGCCGGACCCCCAGCGCACGGGCAGAGTGGAAACGATCGCCCCTCAATTCCGTGGACGTGACCTGGATCTGCAGGTGCTGAAGCGGGAAGTGTTCCCGCTGTGCTGTGATCTGAAGGGCGCCTCCATCGTAGTCGCCGGAGGAGCCGGCGTAGGCAGCAAAGAGAACTTCCAACTGATCTTCGACCTCGCCGAGACGCTGGGCGGGCAGGTGGGCGCCACCCGCGCCGCGGTCGATGCGGGGTATGTCTCCCACGAGCACCAGGTGGGGCAAACTGGCGTCACCGTGCGGCCCCGGCTATACATCGCCTGTGGCATATCCGGCACGGTTCAGCACCGAGCCGGGATGGATCAGTCCAGCAAGATCGTCGCCATCAACGACGACCCTGCCGCCCCCATTTTCCAGATCGCGCATTACAGGATCGTAGGTGATTTGAAGGAGGTCATCCCCATGATGATCCGCGCCTACCGCGACTGTGCCAGGTAAGGGAATCGAGCATGCCAGAGAATTTCTTCACCGACAATGCGGACCTGCAATTCCGCCTGGAGCAGTTGGATCTCAGCCAGGTGGTGGAACTCCATGAGGATGGGTATCGCTACCAAGACCTCTATCCAGGCGCTCCCCGCAACTATCGGGACGCGAAGGACAACTATCGCCTCCTGCTCACCGCCTTGGGGGAGATCTGTGCCACCCGAGTGGCGCCCCAGGCGGCCGCCGCGGACGCGGAGGGCGCCCACCTGGAGCATGGCCGGGTGACCTACGCCGCCGCTACCTGCGAAGCACTGGAGCTGCTGCGGCAGGCGGGATTGATGGGCACCGTGTTGCCCTGGGAGTACGGCGGGCTCAACCTGCCCGGCACTGTTTACCGCCTGATGATTGAAGTCGTCGCCCGCGCCGAGGCGGGGCTGATGGCCGTGTTTGGCCTCCAGGAGATCGCTTCGATCATCGAGGCGTTCGGCACCGACGAGATGAAGGCCAGGCTCTTGCCCCGCTTTGCGCGCGGCGAGGTGACCAGCGCCATGGTCCTGACCGAGCCGGACGCTGGTTCTGACCTGGGATCGGTGCGCATGCGGGCGGACCTGGCGGCCGACTTGCGGCCCGACGAGCAGGGTCCTGCCGCCGCCGGCGCTGATGGCACGTGGCGCCTGAACGGAGTCAAGCGGTTCATCACCAATGGCGGCGCCCAGATCCTGCTCGTGCTGGCTCGCTCCGAGCCGGATAGCAAGGACGCCCGGGGCCTATCGCTGTTCCTGGTGGAAGCCGACGACACGGTCCACATCCGTCGCCTGGAACCCAAGCTGGGCCTGCACTCCTCCCCCACCTGCGAAATGGAGTTCAGGGACACACCGGCCCTCTTGATAGGCAAGCGCCGGATGGGGCTCATCCGCTATGCGATGGCCATGATGAACGGGGCCAGGCTGGGAGTGGCGGCCCAGGCGCTGGGGATCGCAGAGGCGGCCTACGGAGATGCCCGCCGCTACGCTGAGAAGCGGATACAATTCGGCCAGAGCATCGGCTCCATTCCTGCGGTGTACCGCATGCTGCTCTCGATGCGCGGCGAGATCGAAGCAAGCCGGGCGCTGATCTGCGAGACCGGGCGCTGGGTGGACCTGAACCAGGCCCTAGACGCCCAAGCGCGGAGGTCGGGAAGCCTGGATGCTGACGCTCGCCAGCAGCAGAAGCGGGCCGACCGCCTGGCATCCGTGCTGACACCGCTGGTGAAGTACTTTGCGACCGAAATGGGCAACCGCGTCTGCTATCAGGCCATACAGGTTCATGGCGGCGCCGGCTACATGCGCGCCTTCAATGTCGAGCGCCACTTCCGCGATGTGCGAGTAACCAGCATCTACGAGGGCACCAGCCAATTGCAGATCGTGGCTTGCCTGAGCGGGCTGATGAGCCATACGTTGGACGATCTGCTGGAAGAATGGGCGGCGCTGGACTACGGCGCAGAGCTGGCGGGGATGAAAGACCAGCTCGCACAGGCCACGGCGTGGCTGAACCAGAGCATCGAACGCCTGAAGGGCGAAGAAGAGCGGGCGCTGATCGACTACTACGCGGCCGATTTGGCTGACCTTGCAGTGTACACGATCAACTGCTGGTTGATGCTGCGCGACGCGCGCCTGTCCGATCGGAAATACGAGATGGCCCGCGTCTACATAGCCGAGACGCTGCCCAAGATGCAGGCCAAAGCGGCCATATTGCAGGCCGTTGACCCGGCAGGGATACAGGCACGGAACATCCTGCTCGAGGGACCAGCCTGATAGGCGGCCCCTCGGCGGGCGTGATCGCACATTTATGGAGGGACTATGGCTGCCGAACCGAAGGAACTGAAGGGGGTCCTCATCAATGGTCCGAGTGGTGTCATCTACAACATCCCGGCGAAGGACCTTGAGAGATATGCGGTGCCGCGGGGGGCCGTCGAAAGGACCATCCTAGATGCCGAGGCTGCAGGCTTCGTTGGCGACCCCAGTGAGGACGCACTCGGGGAGACTGAGGAATTCGCGGAAGGGGCGCCGCCACCTGGAGCCACAATCATTAACATATTTGTCGGGCCTGATGCCGAGGCCTTCATGCTGCCTGATGACGTCGAACAGCCAGGTGCGCGCG
>JAGTSD010000035.1 GCA_018262135.1 Pseudomonadota bacterium
ACGCTCTGGACGCCCACCTGTCTGACAAGCTCATGCAACTGGTTAAAGAGGGGATGCTGCCTTTTCACGCCGTGACCAGCGACCGGTTGCAGCCGCCGCGCCCCGGCGAATCCGATCCACCCCGCGCCGGGCGTTTTGCCTCGCCGGATGCCCTGCTGACGCCGTCCTACATGGCTGCCGCCGCCGTGGACCCGGACATTCGCATCGAGCCGGCCTGGAAGGTCTCGATCGTGTACGGCATGCCCTGCGCCATCTACCACCAGTTGCCCGCCGCCTACTATCTGGCCGCACGCTTTCGCGATGATTTTGAAGCCGCCGTACTCCACGCGGTCAATGGGGGCGGCCAGAATCAGGCGCGCGCCATCCTGACCGGCGCTCTGGTCGGTGCTCAGGTGGGTCTGTCGCGCATTCCCCAGCGGTTTCTCGACGGGCTGGAAAACGCCGCTGTTCTGGGTCGGTTGGCCGCCGACCTGGCTGCAAACCTGGAGGCTGGGTGAGATTCTTGATCGAAGTGTTCGCGTATCATTGCAACCCATCCAATGGCTGACGGTCATTGGCAGTAGTGGATTACCGCATGAATTCTGACAGGTCATGGTCTCGAACTGTAGGATGGATCAGCGCAGCGAAATCCACCAGCCTACAGCGGGTCTCACAGAAGGTGGATTGCGGTACGCTGACCCATCCTACGCATCAGAACCTTTTTGCAGCAGCCCACTAAGCTTCAGTGGGATCGCGGTTGGAGACTGAAATGGCAAAAAAATTTCCAAGGCATGCCAAGCATCCCGAGCGAATCTGCTGGGGGTGCGATAAATACTGCCCGGCCGATTCGCTGCAGTGTGGAAATGGCTCGGAACGCACGCAGCATCCGGCTGAGATCTTTGGAGAGGACTGGTACGAGTGGGGACTCGACTTTGCCGAGAAACCAGCCGAAACCAGGGACCCTCGGCCCGGTAGGGCCAGCGAGCGCATGGCGTAACAAGGCGAACCGAAACCCGCTGAGATTTCATGATGTCCTGGGAGCACTTCGATCACGGCGCCGACATCGGCGTGCGGGGGTACGGCGCCAGCCCGGCCGAGGCCTTCGGCCAGGCTGCCTTCGCCCTGACGGCGGTCATCACCGACCCGGCCACGGTGAACCCGAAAGTCGCGGTTCATGTCGCCTGTGAAGCGCCCGACCTGGAACTGTTGCTGGTGGACTGGCTCAACGCCCTGATCTACGAAATGGCGACTCGCAAGATGCTGTTTGGCCGCTTCGCCGTCCGCATCGCCGGCAACACCCTCCAGGGCGAGGCCTGGGGCGAGGCGGTGGATCGCGCCCGCCATCCGCTGGCGGTCGAGGTCAAGGGCGCCACCTACACCGCCCTGCGGGTGGAACAGAATCCGGCTGGCCTCTGGCTGGCCGAATGTGTGGTTGATGTCTGAACGAACCGGAGGCGATTCCATGGACACCGCACGCTTGATCCGCCGTGATGAATTCACCTGGGAAATCTCCCCCAGGGGAAAAATGCGGGTGCCGGCCATCCTCTACGCCGATGAAGCCCTGATCCGCGCCATGGATGAGAAGGTATACGAACAGGCGGCCAACGTCGCCACGTTACCCGGCATTGTCCGGGCGGCTTACGCCATGCCCGACGCGCACTGGGGCTATGGCTTTCCCATCGGCGGGGTAGCGGCCTTCGATCCGGCCGCGGGTGGGGTCGTCTCCGCCGGTGGCGTCGGCTTCGATATTTCCTGCGGGGTACGCACCCTGCACACCGGCCTGCAGCGGCCGGACATCGAGGCCATCAAACCGGTTCTGGCCGAGGCCCTGTACGCCTGCATTCCCTGCGGGGTCGGCAGCACCGGCTCCATCCGCCTCAACGCTCGGGAAATGAGCGCCATGCTGACTGACGGGGCGCGCTGGGCGGTCCGGCGCGGCTATGGCACGGCGGAGGACCTGGAACGGATCGAGGAGGGGGGGCGGATGCCGGAGGCGCAGCCAGACGAGGTTTCGGATCAGGCCAAGCAGCGCCAGCGCGACGAGATGGGCACACTCGGTTCCGGCAACCACTATCTGGAAGTACAGCATGTCGCCCGGGTGTTCGAACCGGCCATCGCCGCCGCCTATGGCTTGCAGGAAGGCGACGTGGTGATCAGCATCCACTGCGGCTCGCGCGGCCTGGGCCACCAGATCGGCACCGATTTTATGAAAAAGATGCTGGCCAGCGCCGAACGCTACGGCATTCACCTGCCCGACCGGGAACTGGCCTGTGCGCCCATCGAATCACCCGTCGGGCAATCCTATCTGGGGGCGATGCGGGCCGGCATCAACTGCGCCCTGGCCAACCGCCAGATTCTCACTCACCTCACCCGCGAGGTGTTTCGCGATCTGCTGCCCGACGCACGCCTGACCTTGCTGTACGACGTGTCGCACAACACCTGCAAGCTGGAGGAGCATGTTGTGGACGGCGTACCCCGGCGGTTGTTCGTCCATCGCAAGGGCGCTACCCGCGCTTTTGGTCCCGGCCATCCGGCGGTCGCCCCGGCCCTGCGTGCCGCCGGCCAGCCGGTGCTGATCGGCGGCACTATGGGCACGGCATCCTACGTCCTGGCCGGTACGGCCGAGAGCGAGGCCCGCAGCTTCGGTTCGGCCTGTCACGGCGCTGGCCGCGCCATGAGCCGCCATCAGGCGACCCGCCAGTGGCAGGGCCGGCAGGTGGTGGACGATCTGGCCGCGAAGGGCGTGCTGATCCGCAGCCCGTCGCTGCGCGGGGTGGCGGAGGAAGCGCCGGGAGCCTACAAGGAGGTCGGCGCGGTCGTGGACGCCGCCCACCAGGCCGGTCTGGCGCGCAAGGTGGCGCGGCTGGAGCCGCTGATCTGCATCAAGGGCTGAGATTCGCATGACCCCGACCGATCGCCGCCTGGAGCGGCTGCGGCAGGCTTACCTGCGCCTGCGGGACGTGCTGCCACAGGATACCCACACTCAGGAACGGCTCTATCAGGCCTATCAGGAGCTGGGCGAACAGATGCGCGGTCTGCGCGATGCCCCGTCCGCCAGCGGCGAGCCGTACCGGGTCGTTTACGAAGCGCTGCGAGGGGAGGCCGGCGGGTAAGGACCTGGCTGGAAGGAAGAATGACGAGCGCGCATCTGGAGCAGGGACTGGTGTCAGGGCAAACGAGGAGCACCGGAGCCACCGTGCGCGTCTGGCTGAAAGCGGCCCGCGCGCCCTTTCTGACGATGAGCGTCATTCACTGCCTGCTGGGAGGCCTGATCGCCCTCTGCCAGGGACCGATAGATCCAGCGCGGTTCCTCATCGCCACCCTGGGCGTAGCAATGGCTCACGCCGCCGCCAATTTGATTGATGACTATTTCGATTTTGCCACCGGCAACCTCGCCAACAAGACCCGGCAGTTCCACGACAGCCCGCTGATCGCCGGCCAGGTGACGCCGCGGCAGGTGGGGATCGCAGCCGTGATCTGCATCGTGCTGGCGGTCGCCGCCGGGCTCTATGCCCTCGTTCGGGGGGAAACCCCGGTACTCGGCCTGATGCTGGCCGGTGGGTTCGGCGTGCTGTTCTACACGGCCCCGCCGCTCCGGCTCAATTACCGGGGTTTCGGTGAATTCCTGCTGTTCCTCCTGGTCGGTCCCGCCCTGATCGCCGGGATGAGCCATGTCCTGACCGGACGAATCACCGCCGGGGCGATGGTAGCCTCCATCCCGGTCGGCCTGTTCGCCACGAACGTCGTGCTGGTCAGCAACCTGTTCGATCACGATGACGACCGGCGGGCGGGGAAGGGTACCATTCCGGTCCGGTTCGGCCGGGCATTCGCCGTGCGACTGCTGGCGGCATCGTCCGCCCTGGCCTATGGTGCGATTATCGGCGGGGTGGCGTTCGGCCTGCTGCCGGTGGGGTGTCTGCTGGCCCTCCTCACCGCGCCGCTGGCGGTCGGGGTGATCGGCGCGGCCCGTGATTATCTCGACCCTGCGCGCTACACCCCGGCGATGGTCCGGGCGATCCGGCTGGCGGTGGCGGTCGGCCTGATCCTGTGCGGTGCGTATGGCTGGACGGCCCTGCATGGGTCTTTTTAAGCAGGTCACGGCCGCTCAACCGCAACCGTGTAGCCGGGGGATGAGGTCCGACACCATCGGCAGTTGGAATCGCACCGCCAGGCGGTTGCCGTTGCTACTGTTGAATGGAACGGCCGCGCATGATTTTGGGTCAACCTTTGCTCACGTTCGGAGGCATTCCCCATGAAGTGGAGCGTTCTGCCCTTGCTATTGTTCCTGGTTGCCTGTCGAACGCTGGACAGCGCGGACGGGACCGGCGCCGACCGTATTCCGATCGGGACGCTCGCCGTTCTGCATCAGGATCTCGTCATCCCGCCCAACCAGGCCGGCGTATTCATCCAGGGTACGCCTATCGGCGACCGCTACCGGTATGATGCCGCCTGCCGGCTGGAAGTGCTCACGGTGGACGCGACGTTCCGCACGGTGGTCGCCGACCGCTTTACTGTCGTGCGCGTCGTGCAGGACTGGGAGCGTTTTTCCCAGCGCGAAAGCGGCCTGCGCCGCGTCAGTCTGGATTATGACGGTCCGGCGCTGCTGCGGTTCTCCACGACGCTTTACCTGCAATCGGATCGCCAGCCCGACGTGTTCCGGCTGGTCTGTAGCCACTTGCAGGACAGCGGTCAGAATCCCCGCTTCCTGACCGCTGCCGAAATCCGTACCACCTTGGCGCCGGTCATGACCTTGCAGGACGCGCCGCCGCGCTGACCGACCTCACGCGCATTCATTAAAATAGCGCCATATCTGACATCCGGAATCGGGGGACGCCATGAACTACTGGATTTGGGCGGCATTGCCAGGGCTGCTCGCCGCCCCGGCACTGGCGGCCAACAAGTGTGTGGAGATGAACGGGCGGATTTTCTACCAGGACGCGCCGTGTCCGCCGAACACGCATGGCGGCGACCTGCGTTTGAACGTCAACCGACCTTTTACCGGCCAGTCCAGCCGCCCCGCTATGGAAGGAGCGATCACGATCACCCCCGCAAGCGACCCACAAAACGAAGCGGTGCCCGATGCACAACAGCCCCGGGATGCTCGGCCGTAGGAAATATCCGGAGGGCCACGTTCGCCTGGCCGGGCCCTGACCCGGCGTATCGAACCGGACAGACCCAGGATGGCGACCCGACGGCGTTCCCGAGCGGCTGACCGTTGGTATCTGGTTGGCTGGCCAGGTCCGCAGCGGGCGACTGGCGGCGAGCGACGATCTCGACCGGGGGGGCTTTTTTCGCCCGACCGCGCTGCCCGAGCCGCTGGCCTTTCCCACCGACCGGCAGGTGCTGGCCGAACTCCAGGCGGGTGCCTCCGACCGGATTCCCAACTCGCCCCCCGGTTGAGAGCGCCGGTCCGGGGGTGTTCTCATTTCAAACGGAGAATCCCCGGCTTTCCATTTTGATGCAAAGGTTGGAAAAAAAGCGCGATTCCAGAACCGCGCTCATCAGGGTTTTCTTGACGACAGGTAAATTCAGGAAAGCGCCCAGAACTGCACGCATGTATTCATGTGTTTTGCTCTGCGGATGGCTGAAGATTTGATAGGGCAGGGTTCCCCGTTCCAGACTTTGGGCGATCACCCGCTGAATGGTGGTTTCAGGATACAGGACCCGCTGGGGCCTTTTCACCATCCGCAGGGAACCCTTGATTTTACATTTGAGCGCACAAACTCCACAGCCAATGCAAATGCTGGAATCCACCCTGAATTGCTTTTTCTTTTTCGTGGTTGGATGCTTGATCGGTATCGCTTCGATGGCGTTGATGGGACATGCCTTCTCGCACGCTCCGCAACCCGGACATTCTTCGTCAATAATTTCAGCCATGAAGTTTGAAGTGACCACCGTGTTGGCATAACCGAACTGACTGATTCCCCGCAGGCAGTTGCAGCAGTCGGAACAACAGTGGCACATGAAACTCACATGGCGCTGCACGTTATCCGCGTTAAGGACCAGTCCCATCTCTTTGGATCGCGCCAGAATTTCCAGCATCTCGGATTTGGAGGAGGGTCTGGCCAGGCCGTGATGGATCAGATAGCTGGCGCCCGAGTCGAAGGAGGTGCAGCCATCCAGCGGCACTTTGCAGGTTTTTTCTCCAGTATGATGTTTCTCATGCCGGCAGGAACAAATCCCGATGGAGTATTGATGCGCCTGCTCGATGATCGCTTCCGCCTTTTCATAGTCCAGGATCTCGGCAAATACTTCGGGAGCGAGCGATTCCTTATGGACCAGGGTCCTCATCACCGAGACCTGCTGGCCGTCTTTGAAATTGGCGGCGTACAGGGAATCATCCCCAGACAGGTACTGGTTGAACAGTTCGGCCCATCTTTTGCTCCGGGTATCCGGGCCGGTACGCATCATGGTGAATTCAAAAATGCCGATCACCATGGGGGATGGCATGTAGTGATATTCACCCTTGATTTTGATGTCGATGACCAGACCTTTGTCACAGACGATATCCAGCAATTGGCGCAGCCGCGTTTCCTCGATCCCGGTGGTCTGCTGGACTTTCCGAAAGGAGGACAAGGCATATGGCATGGCGGCCACCAGCTCGGCCTCGTCGTGAGTAAATACCTCCTTCAGGAGCGCATAAAACGCCTCGTTGTTCGGTACGCGCATCGAAAGATGATCAATTTTTTCACCCAGGCGGGTATAAAGATCCTTCGCAACCAGATGCCCCACGAGGTTCTTGCTCCGTTGAATGTTTCGTAATCACCACCGTCATGCGTTAGGCCATCGCCCGTCCCTCCGGCTGGCCAGCACGATGGGCGGGGTCTCATCCAGCCGATGGAACTGACTTGTCGGCGGGGGGATTTGGTCAGACCGGTTCGCAATCCAAGCCGGGAGACCTGCGCTTGTCGTTCCGGCGCGTCAGGAGCAGTGGTCCGGAATTCGGGCACTTGTTCACCGCGATATAGACTTCGCGCAGGAACAGGCTCAACGCCGCGATCATGGTCAGCATCGTCAGCACGAACAGGCTGGCGACCAGCTTTGCCAGCTCCACCACCAGCAGCGCTCCCAGGAATGTGCTGGCCACCACCAGACAGACCAGGAGCCCGCCCAGCCCCGCGGATAAAATCGCAAGGTAGATCAGCCTCCTGCGCTGGTTTAATACCGCCAGCTCCTGGTTTGCTTCGGTGATGCACTCTTCGGTCCATTCGGTTGGACCGGCTTGCAACTGGCGTCGCCGGTCAACGATGCGGCCCAGGCGGGTGTTCAGGATCGTGATCAACGTCCCCAGGGCTACCAGCAGGAACGCGGGCGCGACCGAAAGCTGAATGGCATGGGTGATGGCGGTGAGATTTTGGGATTCCATGCAGGGGCCTGATGAGTAACAGGGGCGCTCAGTCAAAATCGAACAAGTCGCTCAGAAAACCACGCTTTTTCTTGTGGGGATAAGGGTGGTCGTTCCGGTAGGGTCGCTGCTCAGGATGGTAGCCGGGTTGGGAGGGGAGAGGAGCGACCGGGACCTCGCGTGGCGGCGCGCTGGCTGGCATGGTGACGAGGGTCCGCTCGATCAGCTTGTCGAGTTCGCCGCGATCCAGCCAGACGCCCCGGCACTGCGGGCAATAGTCAATTTCGATGCCTTGCCGTTCCGACATCACCAGGTTCGTATCCGTGCAGACGGGACATTTCATGGGAATCACCCTGTAGGCTGAAGAATGAAACAACTCAATGATTGACCGCCCTGGACATGCCGCGTTCCTTCGAGTTCGTGGAGCCTGACGGAAGGGGCCGGGCGCACTATCCTATCCCGGGCCGTGACCGGCTCAGCATTTCCTCGGCATACAGCGCGGCGCCAACCATGCCGGCCTGATTGAGAAAACGAGCGGGGACCACCGGCGTATGCGTGGTAATGCGCGGAGCGTACTTGTGCAGCTTTTTGCTGGCACTGCCGCCGAGCACGATCAGATCGGGCCAGAACAGGTTTTCCATGGTGATCAGGTAGTGGTTCAGGCGATCGCCCCAGTCTTTCCACTTGAGTTTTTTGGCGGCGCGCACGGCATCCGCGGCGTAGCGTTCGGCCTCCAGGCCATTGTCGAGAATGACGTGGCCCAGCTCGGTGTTGGGCAGAAGATGTCCGTCGCTAAACAGGGCCGTTCCGAGTCCGGTGCCAATCGTGACGATGAGTACCACGCCGGCGACATCCCTGCCGGCGCCAAAGCGCATTTCGGCCAGCCCGGCGACATCAGCATCGTTGGCGACCTGCACCGGGCATCCGGTCTGCAATGAAAAATAGTCGGCTACGGGCAGACCGATGAAGGAGGGGTCAATGTTGGCCGCCGTGCGGGCAACGCCGTGCTGGATGGCTGCGGGAAACCCGATGCCGACGGGACCGGACCAACGATGCTGCTGGATGAGTTCCTTGACCGTGATGCCGATGGATTCGGGAGTGGCCGGGCGGGGTGTCTCGATGCGGAGGCGTTCGCTCGCCAGTTCCCCGGTCGAGGTTTCGACAATGGCGCCCTTGATTCCCGTTCCGCCAACATCAATACCCAGGATTTGCATGCTTGGTTCCTTTTCAAGGTGAACTTGGGTGACTTCATATCACATCACACATCAGATGTGCGGCCAACCAGCGAGGAGTTTTGCGAGAAGCGATTTTCGCTTCCATGCGATCGCCGAACGGTCGGGGGGCGGATCCTCGACACGTGTTGAAATGGGTAAAATCGCTACTCCACTAATTTGAACCCGGAGGATGACGCCCGATGAATCTGCCGCCGTTGACCGATGCCCTGCTGGAGTTCGAAAACCGCGTTGCCACGCTGACCCTGAACCGGCACGACGTGCGCAATGCGCTTACCGGCACTCACCTGATTGACGATATCGTCGCCGTCGCCGAATGGGTGAATCGCGATGACGCAGTGTCGGTGCTGGTTCTGACCGGGGCCGGTTCGGCCTTTTGTTCCGGCGGCAACGTCAAGGATATGGCCGAACGCAGCGGCGACTTCGCCGGCGACGTGGCCGAAGTGGCCAGCCGGTATCGGCGCGGCATCCAGCGCATCCCGCTGGCGTTGCAACAGGTCGAGATCCCCATCATCGCTGCGGTGAACGGGCCGGCCATGGGCGCTGGCTTCGATTTGGCGAACATGGCGGATATTCGCCTGGCGTCCAGTACGGCGACGTTTGGCGAAACCTTCCTCAACCTCGGTCTCATTCCAGGGGATGGCGGCGCGTGGTTCCTGCAGCGACTGATCGGTTATCAGCAAGCGTTTGAGCTGACCTTGAGCGGCCGGATCATCACCGCGGCCGAGGCCAGGGCCCTGGGGATCGTACTGGAGGTCGTGGAGCCAGAGCAGTTGATGGCGCGCGCCCGGGAACTGGCGACCGGCTTCGCCCGCCAGCCGCCCAGGGCGCTGCGCCTGACCAAGCGGCTGATGAAGGTGGCGCAGCGGATGGAGCTGAAAGATTTCCTCGACCTGTGCGCCAGCTTCCAGGGCCAGTGTCACCACGAACCCGAGCATCTGGAAGCGGTCCGACGTCTGTTGCGGAGCAAGACAGTACAGCCCAAATGAACGATCCCGCTGGCGTCAGGGTACGCAGAGCCTTACGGCAAGCGGGTCCATGCTCCCAGTCGCCAGGTCAGGCGGGGAGGCGGCAGGAAACACGCCCGCGGCAGGGAGACGGTTCCGGCGGAACGCCGATGAATCCCGAGGACGCAACGCCGGCTGCACGCAGGGCGGTGAGCCGGCGGTGTTCGATCCAGCGGTTTATTACGGTGACCGTGAGGCCGATCTGGCGATGACCGAGCTGTTTGGCGGATTTTTGGACCGCTTTTACGCCGCCTATCGGGAAGCCTTTCCGCTGGCGGCCGGCTATCCGCAACGGCGGACCCTCTACAACCTGTACCACGTGCTCAATCATCTCAACCTGTTTGATGGCGGTTACTGCGCCCAGGCCGAACGGATGATCGAGCAGTTGCTGGCGGAACTGAAGGGTTGAGCGAATCCCTGCTCATCGCTCCCGCAGAGCGCACTATCCGAGTGGTTTACAGCGCCCGGTTGGGTATATGGGGGGCCAGATCTCCTCGAACGATTCGGCCGGGCCGTTATTTTCGCGGATCGAGCCGCGGTAGCGAACGCTGGCCACGTCGCGCGAGGCTTCTTCGACGACCTCGAGCACTTCGGCGTCAATCTCGACCACATCGGTTTGCTGCGCCGCATTCCCACGTCCGAGGAGGCTGGTTTTCAGTTCGGCGAACATTTCCGGCGTCGTGAACTCGCGCAGGTCGTCGAGATTGCCAGCATCGTTGGAGGCTTGAAGCCGAATGAAATTCACCCGGGCCTGGCGGGTGAAACCGGCCACATCGAAATCGGCCGGGATGCGGTTATTAAAAACGGGCGCGGCATCAAACGAATGGGCACTTCTCGGCGTGGCGCCACCTGCGTAGCCGTGGGGCGCCGATGCGCCCGGAGCTGGACCGGCGGGCGCGTAGTGCAAGCTGCCCGTCCCTGCCATGGCCGGTTGCTGGGCTGCTGCCCGGCGGCGCAGGATGAACCCGACCACAGCCAGAGCCACCATGACGAGCAGGACGATCATCATCAGCGAAGCGAATTCCTCGCCAAACCCCAAATAGGACGCCAGTGCGGCCAGGCCCAGCCCGGCAGCCAGGCCTGCAATCGGTCCCATCCACGAACGCCTGGCTGGGGCCTGCGAGGCTGCCGCTGCCGGCGAGGTCTGGGTCGGTGCCGCGCCGGGCGTCCGGTCTGGCGCATCCATGTTCCGTTGCATGCCGGAGGACGTACCACCACCAACCCGTTTGGCGGCTTCCGCATCCATCAGAGTCAGCGACAGACCAAGGGTCAAAACTGCGGCCAGCAGAGAGAAGATTTTCATCAGGAACTCCATACAGGGAAAAGGTTGAATGGCTGAAGCATAGGGACTCGCAAGCGGGCAAAAAATTCAAAATCAACCAGCCGATCCTTGAAAAGACAGCCCTGCCTTCCGGGCAGGCACGCATCCCGCGGCGCGAGGAATCACTTGACCATCAGGAATCGCTGGATATCGGTTGACCACGAACCACCTCAGTGCGTGGGACTCTGGGCTACAGCCATGTAGTTGATGCTCGGATCGAACGGCGCGGGAGGGGAGGATATTGCGCAGCGCGCTCACTGTTGGCTACCGAAAGATCAAGATTTGTAGGTAATTTGTATAATTATTTCATGAATATACGCATAGTCCTGAACTATTGCAAGTGTTTTGTAAAATTTTTGTAAAATAAATTTCGGCTATCGTGCCTGTGCCCAGCGAACGATATCCGCCGTACCCAGCGCGCCAGCCTGCCGGGCCACCTCGCACCCCGCGCGGAAGAGGATCAGCGTCGGAATACTCCGAATGCCGAACCGCGCGGCGAGCCCCTGCTCCTGTTCGGCATCAACCTTGGCCAGGCGCACGCGCGGCTCAAGCTGTGCCGCCGCCTGCTCGTAGGCTGGCGCCATCATCCGGCAGGGACCGCACCAGGGCGCCCAGAAATCCACCAGTACCGGAATATCGTTGTGGTTGATGTGTTTTTCAAGGGTGGTGGCGGTCAAGGCTACCGGTTGGCCGGCAAACAGGGGGCGATGGCACTGGCCGCAGCGGGGCTGTTCGGCCAGCCGCGCCGCGGGCACGCGGTTGACTGCACGGCAATGCGGGCAGACGAGATGCAACGAGTCGATCATGGAAATCTCCTGGGGAGGTAGCACTATTCAGCGGGTGTCGGCGGCGCGTCAGCCCAGCCCGGCCCGGCGCAGGCGCGCCCGCAGCTCGTCCATTTCTTCCAGCACATCCGCCACCAGGGCCGCCAGTTCCGGGACGGCGTCGAAATCCCGCTCCAGCCCGGGTGGTACTGGCGCGCGAGCTTGCGTAAAGCTTTCTTGATGTCCTCCGCCGTGGCGTCGCGGGCCACGCTCGGGGTCTGGTAGTAGTCCTTGAACTCCAAGCGGGTGCTCCTCTCGGTCAGGTTCCGGGCAGTTTCACGGGAACGATATGGGGATGCCGGCGGTGTTGATCAAGCCCTTGAAATCCGGTGGAACACACCCACTTTCCTTGCGTCGCCGGCCATCCGGCGATGGAAGCAACCTGAATGGAGGAATTGACGATGTATCGTTCCCTGTTTCCCCGTGATGTCTTCGCCGAACTGGACCGCTTGCAGCACGAGTTGCAGCAAGCCTTCGAGGTTTCCCCCAGCATTCGCGGCATTGGCCGGGGCGGGTTTCCGGCCCTGAAGGTGGGGGGCACGCCGCAGGCGGTAGAGATCTACGCCTTTGCCCCGGGACTGGATCCAGCCACCCTGGACGTCAAGCTCGAGCGCGATGTGCTCAGCATCGCCGGCGAGCGCAAGGGGGCGCTGCCCGTGCCGGAGGAGAAGGCGGCGGTGCACATCAACGAACGCTTTGCGGGCCGTTTCCGTCGAGTGGTGAGTCTGCCCGACGACATAGACCCCGACAGCGTGTCCGCCGACTATCGGGACGGAGTGCTGCACGTCAGCATCAAGCGCCGTGAATCGGCTCAGCCCCGCCGGATCAGCATCGAGTAATCGAGGAGGAACCGCCATGAGCGACAACACTGCTGCGACCCGAGCCACCCAGGCTGCGCGACCGGAGGCCCTCCTGCTGCCGCCGGTGGACGTGATCGAGAACGGAACCGGCATCATCCTGTATGCGGATTTGCCAGGGGTATCCAAGGACACCCTCAACGTGCATGTGGAAGCCGATACGCTGACCATCGAGGGCCGCTTGAGCCTGGCCGTGCCGGAAGGCCTGGAGGTCAGCCACGCCGAGGTGAGCCTGCCGGGCTATCGGCGCACGTTCACCCTTTCCCGGGAACTGGATACCACCAAAGTGTCCGCCGAGTTCAAACAGGGCCTTTTGACGCTGCGGATTCCCAAGGCCGAATCCGCCCAGCCGCGCAAGATCGCTGTCAGTGTGGCTTGATCCATAACTGCCGCCCCCGGGGGCGGCAGCTTTGGCGTCCAAATGCTTCCTGATCTTTTTAGTACAGAAATATAAAAAAAGTGATTTATTTTTGAGTATTTTACATACTGTATTATTTGTTTTTTTCGTGTTATAAAAAACAAAACAATAAAACCAGACCTGCCGTGAGGCAGGGATGGAAAGCTGTGAATTTTAAGCTGACTTTGTTTCAGGAAAGCCGGACTACCGAGGGTGATCTTCATGAAGGTCGCACTAGGTTGTACGGCTTTTTTGTTGGCTCATACGGGCCAACGCCGCTTTTTGTTGAAGCGAAAGGGGTCCGTCCGGTCTTGCATCAAAACGCTACGAATCGGAGTTTTTGAGTGTCCGGCGATGGCGAAGAGCGATCAGTTTGTCGTACAGCGTCAGATAAGCACTTGCCTCGGCTGACGGGGTAAATCGTGTTGTAACCCATTCGCGTCCAGCCTTGGCCCAGTAAGCTCGCCGCTCGGGTTCCATCTTGAGCAGACGCAAGGTCATCTCCGCCAGCGCCAGCGGATTGCCAGGGGGAATCATCAGGGGCGCCAGTGGCGAGCCGGTCAAGATGTCCGCGGTGCCGCCACGCCGGCTGGCGATCACGGGGCGACCACAAGCCAGCGCCTCCAAAACCACGGCCGGCAAACCGTCGTTGATTGCCGGATACCAGAACACATCCAACAAGTTGTAATAGGCGACAAGTCGCTCTTGTGGCAGCCAGGGGAACTCATGGATAGCCGACCGCATCTGGGGATGGCGGGCCAAAAATGCCGACAGGACAGAGGAGGCATCGGTGTGGCTACCCCTGATGACGAGCAAATGCGCCTGGGGATATTGGCGGCGTAGTAGCGCGAAGGCTCGCAAGGCGAGAGTCAACCCCTGTGGTTGACGGGTTTCGCCGATGCAACCAATTTGAGGAAAGGCATTCTTGAGACTCAGTTCGGCCAGCCATGTCTCATCGGGCAAGAGAGGCCGAAATTGCTGGTTATCGACCCCATCGGGTATCCACTGAATCCGTCCGGTCGCACCGAGCATGCCCGCCAGCCGGCACAACTCACGGGAGGCACCGACCACGGCATCGGCATGCCGCAGCGCGAATAACAGTGCCGCCTGCCGCTCTGGATCAAAACAGTCACGCTGGAGATCGTTCCCGCAGGAGGTTAATACATACGGGACCGAAGCATAACGCGCCGCCAGCGCTACCGGAAACCCGGTCAGACTGGGCTCGATGCCGTGCAGGCAGCGATAGGGGCCGCGTTCGCGGAGCAACCAGAAAGCCTGTTGATGCGCCTCGCCCCAGGATGACGCCTCCACGCGCAACACCGCGCTGGCAGTGGTCGTGGAGACCGTCACAGACGGTGTGGAACCGGTGTGTTTGAGCGCAATGACGTCGAGGGGCAAGCGACATTGCAACTGTTGGGTTAAACGGGCGACGGCGAGAGCCAGGCCACCGCGATCAGGTGGAAAGACAGGTGTGACTAAAGCGACAGGCAGGGAAGCGGAGGGCGGCATGGCGTTAACAGGCAATCGTAATTTATTCGCGTTCCTCGCTGGGAAAGTCACCCATCGGGGCTACTCTTGAAAATTCGGTCCGGTCGGGGCCAACCCAACTGGGGTCATGAAGGGCCATTTCGATCTCATGCCGTGCATCCGGGAGGCCTCAGCGGGTCTGCGCCAGCCAGCCATCCAGGGCCTGGGCATTAAGTACGAGATACTCGTCCAGCAGCACGTGGAGCGATTTAGTTGTCAGCTGCCAGTCCTGGCGCGCGGCCTCGGTTTCCACCAGCGCCCACAGGCTGGCCAGCAGCCGTGCACCGCGTTCCGGGCCACCGTCCTGTTCGCGCTCGGCGAGCGCCACCTGCGCCGCGAGCAGGCGCAGCAGGTCGCCGCCCAGGCGCGACACATCCCGAACCTGGCCGAAGTGGGCCAGGTAGAGCGCGGGCGGCCGATAGGACAGAATCCGTTCCACCGAAGCCCGCATGGCCGCGGGGTCGAACTGGGTGGGCGCGATAGCCGGCAGTATGGAGGGCCGGCTATCCACGTCCAGTTCGCGCAGGGAGATGCCGAAGGCCTCGCCGGTGAAGATGCCGCCGCTACGGGTGTCGAGCAGGCTCAGGTGGTGGCGGGCGTGACCGGGCGTGTCGAGGCATACCAGCATTCGACCGCCGAGATCGAGGGTATAGCCATCATCGGCGGCGAGGATACGGTCGGCCGGCACAGGTAACAGCGTACCGTACAAGCGGCGGGCCTCGGTCTCGCCATACACGGCTTGCACGGCGGCGAACAGCGGGGTGGGGTCGGCCATGTGCCGTGCCCCGCGCGGATGCACCACCAGCCGCGCCTCGGGAAACGCCTGCATCATTGCCCCGGCGCCGCCGGCGTGGTCCAGATGGACGTGGGTCAGAAACACGTAATTCACGCTGGTCGGTGCCAGCTCCAGGCTCCGCAAGGCGTCCAGGGTGCGCGGCAGACAGGCGTTGGTGGCGGTGTCCACCACGGCGACCCGGCCGCCCTCGACGATGAGATAAATAGCGGCCAGTCCGGGCCGGAGATAACCGGCGTCAAGGGCATAAATGCCGTGTTCGTAGCGCAACAATTCGACCATGTTCGAGCGGCAGAGCGGGGAAATCGGGAAATGGTAACCTCAATCAGCTATGGGCGTGCATTTTCCTGGCTGGGGTTATTGAGTGGCTCGCACACGACCCGCGAGGTGACACCCCATGCGCGCACGGCGATGGAGCTGATTCAGCAGTTCGTGCCGGTG
>JAGTSD010000036.1 GCA_018262135.1 Pseudomonadota bacterium
TCGGCGCCAGAGTTATCGACGGTCAGGATGGCATGGGTGGCGTCTGCGGCTGGATTCCAGCCCGAGACGGTGCCGTCTTCGGCGGCGAAGATGAAGCGGGCTGGCCCCGAACCGCTTGGTCCTGTGACCACGAAATCCGTGGTACCGTTGAACACCTGGCCTGTGGGCTTGGCTATCGTTCCTGGTGGGCTGCCGGCCGGCGGCGGGACGGTGACGACCAGCGACAGGATCGTGCCGGCAGTGTTGTAAAGAGTGGAGACGCCCATACCGTTGTCGGAGACCCAGAAGGGGCTGGTGCCGCTATGCGAGATCCCCCAGGCGTTCACCAGATTTGGATCCGTGTGAAGCGCCAGCCCAGGAACGTCTGACACCAGGTTGACCTGATTGAACCTGGTTGAGGTAGCCTGCGCCGGCAGGTTGACCACCGTGAGGCTGAACACAACCAACATCAGTGCAATAGCGATTCTGCTTGACTGTTGTCCGATTCTAAATCTACTTTTCATTGAAAAATCTCCTAAAAGTCTATGAACCAAGGAGAGGCAATAGTTTTCCTATTCCCTCATTCAACATCTACCGATACACCTTTATAAATTATACGTACCTTCATCGCCATTGGATGTATTATTTGGAGGCAAATTGTCCAATTTAATTGGAATTTCATGTATGGAAATAAACGCAATCGTTTGGCGCAACCACTACTATTTGTGCTCTTTGAAGTGACTGGCAGAAGCGGAGATGGTGGGATTGATGGCCACGGAATTTTGAGGCTTGTTCAGGCTTTTGTTAGTTGAGCTGATTGAGAAGGTATCGCCAACGACGTAATCTGTCGTAATCGCGATAATGTGCCAGGCGATGGGGTTCTTGCGCCAGGCGGTCAGGGCGTCCTGGTAGATATCCTGGACTTGAGCGGGGTCGTAGTCGTGCGGGGGGCTGGTGAGGGATGCCCAGCCGGGGGAGTCAATTACCTGGCTGTTGGCAATTAGCGCCGCTGAGTACAGCTTAGGGCAATTGGCTTCTGGGCGGAAGAGGGATCGCAGTGAGTGCATGAAGGTATTTATGGTACGGGGGTTTGAAGGATGCAAGGGGAAGATTTATGGGTAGTTTTCACCGGTGCTTTGAAGAGCACCGGTGAGATAAAGTGCTGTGTGAGAATGATGCTGGTCAACGCTGGTGGGTATAAGCCAACCAATGAGCTGTGGTTTTTTAAATTAGTGTGATCATCACATCGTTATCCTTAAACGGGTCGACGAAAGGCAGCGGCATAGGGAGGCCGGGTACCGTCACCATGAACGTTCTCGTGATGGCGTTCGACTGGCCCAGGCTCACCAGCGGCCGGATCGTCAACGCCGGCAGACCACCCCCCGGCGGGAAGATGAAGGTTCCTCCTAATCCACCGGCTAACCCGGCAATCGCTGCCGCGATGGGTCCATTGGCAAGCGAGCCTGCAAAGAGGTCGGCGGCTGCAAGGATGGTGGCGAGCGGTGGCCCGACGAACGGCAATATCCCAACGGCCAGGTACACCCACGGCGCAATCGATAGATCGGTCCGGACCGTTGACGTCCCGGCCAGACCGACAACGATCGACGGCGGTGTGCCAGGCCCGGCCATCACCGAGAACGCCGCATCGATGGAGGCGGAGATCGAAAACGCTCCGCTCGCGCCGTTGGCGGTCAGGTTGATCAGCAGACGGATATTGGTGCCGTCGATCCCGCCGAAAATCGAATTGTAGGTCAGGCTTACGATAGCTGGGATCGGCCCACCCGGCACGGTTGTAACGAGCGGACCAAGGAGCATGAGCGGGTGTGTGGATTGGAAGGCGCCGAGCGGTATCCCCAGGCCACTCGGTGGCGGAACTGTAAAGCCGTCGCGGATGATATCTCTGAGTACGAATGCATTCGAGAGGACAATCGCCATGCCGTCGACCGGCAATCCGGTCGCGGTCGAGCGGACCAGGTTCGAGCCGATCGGCGTAATGGATCCACCGCTGCCGGTGCGTGTGGCGTAGCAAAGCTTGATCGATCCCGGAAGAATTTTGAAACTTGAGCTGGCGATCAGGTTCGCTGCCCCAGACGTAGACGACGGCAGCGTAGGAGCCGGGGCGAGAACCAGAGAACCGAGCTGGGGCTGGGTGTTGGGTAGATTGGCCAGAAAGCTGTGAAACTGATCCTCTACGGCGGTCCGGAATTCGGCGAGGAGAGCCGCCCGCGCCTGCTGGTAGAGCGCACCGTTCATCGGATCGGCCATGATCGCCTGGGCCAGCAGCATCGTCGCCAGCGGCGTCGCTAGGACCGAGTTTTCATCCAGGTTGACGGTGACGACCGGATCGCTGCCGCTCGGTGTGAACGTGACGGCCAGGGCGTTTGCGGGGGTCATCGCAAGCGGAGCGTCGACCTGGATAGTACCGCGCGGCGTGATGAGGGCCATCCACGCGGCGACGTTCATCTGTGGGCCGAAAACCGTGACGGTATTTACCACGATCTGCGAGCCGGCGATATCGAGATCGAGGACCAGGCGGTTAGGCGCGGTTAATGTAACTGCGTTGATTGTGGTAGCAACCAGCGCTGTACCGGTCATGCGCGTGGACCTGAATGGAATGGGGCCGAACGTGAACCGGAAAGTTTGTAATACGGACAGCATTGTCCCGGTCGGGATCTCGGCAAGCACATCGAAACCACCATTATCGGCGAGCGGCATATGGTTTACTCCCTATGTAGAAAAATACCGGCAGGCTTCTCCCGCCAGCTATGCTCGATTGTCATGTTGCGCATCAACTCCACGATCGAGCCGGGCAACAGGGTGGCGATGCCGAGCACGGTGGACAGCGCCTCGACGACCGCCTGGCGCTCTGCGCTGGTCGCTCCGATCGAGTCTGCCACCTTAGTTACCACGGCGAAGGGATCGGCTTCGAATTCCGACCTGTCCGGCTCGGCTGCGTTCAAATAACCCCAAATCGCCTGCAGGAGATGCGCGCCGACCGGTGTCGTACGGACGTGCAGCACTTCGAGATTCCAGCCGGGCGGCAGATCGGCGACTCGAACCTGAAGATCGCGGTCGTCCATGCGCAGATACTTGAGCAGGTAGGCGAGCGCCTTATTGGGGTCGTCCTTGAATAGGGCGGCGCGCTGGGGGTCGCTGGCGATCCAGGTGTCCACCTCTGGCGCGCGTGCCTTGAGCTCCTGGAGCAGGCGTAGCTGCTCCGGTTCCAGATTGCCAAACAGGTCTACCAGGTCCGAGTAGTCTGGTGCGACCGGTTCGAGCGAGCTGGGGATTGTCGAATATGGCGGAAACTTGTCTGATGGCTCCATGAACAGGTTCCTTTCGAATGAGTAGTAGTTGCGACCAATTCGATTGGTCGTTTAGAGCCCGATAGAGGGCAGGGCGGCGATGATCGCATCGGCAAAGGCGCGCGCTCCCCTGGCATTGGGATGGCCGATCGAGGCCAGCGTCGTGACGAAACTGGGAGGTGTGCAAGCAGCGCGTGTGGCTGCAATGGGATCCTCCGGACCGAGCGAGACCGTGCAGCCGTACAGGAACGTGTCCGAGGCGAAGATGGCGTTCGCGGGGCTGAAGCTGGGAGCTGCAAACGTAATGGCTCGGGATGGGACGATTCTGTTCATCGCGGCAACCGCGTTGGCGAGTGCGGTATTCGCCGTTGTTGCGAACAGCGTACTGCGGGCGACCAGACGCGCCTGGATCCAGGCGCGAACCCCGACCTGGGCAAATGAACCGAAGGCGACCGGCGGGATGCCTGGTAACTCGATAATGGATGAAATGGCAGTCGAGACGCCGGTTGCTATACCCGAAGCCAGTCCCACCAGTAGACCGAGCCCGCCTAACAGCGCTAACAGAAAATCCAGGTTCGACTCTATGCTGACGATCGGGTAGTAACCGGTTACCACCACCCGCGCGGCAGGGAACGCGGTTAGGATATCCGAAAGCAGTGCCGTCATGTCGCTGCCGCACACGATCGTTGTGAGGCGGGCCAGGGCTGTGTCATCGCCGCGCGAGTCGAGGATGGTTTGCACGCCCACATCGTTGATGCCCCCATCGACAATCACTAGATCGACCTGCGAGAGCTCGCTTGAGAAAAACGCCGGCCACGCGGCGACCTGGTCCCTGATCGACTCCCCAGAAGGGCATTCACCACTGAAATCTCCTGGCAAGCGGGGAATCTTCCTAAGAGGCGTTACCGGCTTCGAGAGGCTAATCATCGCGCCGGAGCGCGCACAGTGATCCACGGCGAAAACGGCGATCCGCCCGCCGCGGCGAGCGCTTATTTCGTCAGCAACCAAGGAAGAAAAACGTTGGGCGACCGGCAGGCCCTGTCCCCAGACAATCGAATCGCCAAAGGTTGCGATGCGAAACGTCGCCACCAAGACGGTCAGTGCGCCAATCGAGAGGTAGCGGTCGAACACCTCCACGGTCACCGGCTCGCCAGTCCGCTCCGCAATCGCCGGGGTGCGCACCGGCCGGCTGACTTTGATCTGGATGGTGTGACTGTCGATGACCTGCACCGCGGCCGGATTGCCGTCGATGGTTACGGAAATATCCGGCCCGAACCCGCTGCCTTTAAGCTTGACAAACGTGTCGGGAAGGACGCGGGCCGGCGGGTTTGGAATTTCGAGCGTGGCGAGCAGCTCGATGTTAACCCCATTCGAACGGTGATAACTGCGGCCAATTTGCAGCAATTTGTGTCCCGATGCCATCGCCGCGGGGCGGAAGGTCAGGCGGGTACCGCTCACAAACGCAGTCGGGCAAGCCGTATGTTCAAGATAAACGATATCGCCGCTGCGCAAATTCAGGTCCAACACCACGATCGCCGGATCAAGCTCTGAGCCTGCGCTCGCAGAGACGGAGACGAGCACGGGTCCGCCGTGAAACACATTTGCATCGTTGGGCAGGGTCGGTATGATCTCCAGCGGGGTCATAGCGCCGGGGGGAGCAACGGAATTAAGCCGGCCGCCGATGGCTGCTCCAGTAGGTCCCAGGCAGCCGGCCAGGCTATCTCCAAACTCGACCAGAGCGGTCGCGTCGCCGAGGCTTTCGCTTCCAGGCGCGCTCGTGGCGAATCCTACCTTCCCATCGCCGGGCGGCTCTGGGGCGTAGACATCTATGAACGCCTGGTTCCAGCCGGTATTCGTCAGCATCGCTTCCAGGTTTCCGCCGCCCGCCCGAGGGAATAGGACGCGCCGGTTGACCGGGGGTGGCATTGGAAAACTGCCGTTAATGCGCACGGTATCCCCGGCGCTGCCCCCGGACGGGACGATTGAAGTGATCCCATTGGCATCGACCGACAGGTTTACGGACGCCCCTGAACTCTGCTGGATGTAATCGCCGGCGCGCCCGGCCGCCTGCAGGACGTCTCCCAGGCAATCTTCGCCCACCGGAGGTAGGGGCGGCCCGTCGCCGGGGAAAGCAGGCCAATCGTCTAGCCCGCTCAGGGTTATATCCCGCAAGTTGCGACTGGCATCGTCGAGATCGAAGGCGCCCTGCACGAGGGCGCGCAGCAATCCGTCGCGCTGGTCTCCTTCCAGCGCCCCCGAGTCGCCCAACGCCAGTGTCCCGGTGATCAGGAACGCGGCGGCCTCCGCCGGTGACCATTCTCCCGCTTTGTCATTTAGTTTCGATGCCAGATCGGCGAGCGGTATAATCTCCACCTGACCGCGGTAGCTTTGTAGTATTTCAAGGAATGCCTTTGACTCTCGCGATTGTATTAAATCAGCGAATGTTTTCGCGTGCGCTCTGGTTACTTCACCGGAGCGGAAATAACTGCTTCGCGCGCTCGGTTATGCTATCGAGGGGCTTTTATCCGAATCGGACGAAGTTGATGGGATGGCCAGGAAAGTCGAACCGCAGTTGCGGGAGCCGGTGAGCGCCTGGGATGGCTGATTATTCTCAGTTCGCGATTGGTGCGGAAGAGGGAGAGGAGGGAGTTTTTAACCACCGCCGAAATATGGAAAGTCGACAAGTTATAATAAGATAGGATCGGTTCAACGAAACGGAGGCTGAAAAATGAACTTTAAGAAACTGGGCATTGAATTTGTAACCGTATTCGCAGTAACCCTGGTAACTACTGCGATTGTGACATTTCTATGGAACATTCTCAGGCATGGAGTAAGTACCATAGACTGGGAAACCTCAATCCGTTTAGCGATCATCTTCGGCATAATCTTGACATGGGTAAAGTCACGGGAAATCAAAGAAAAGTAGACATTCCAAGTTCGATGCGAAAGGTAATTTTGATACTCTCCATTCAGGGCACAACCCGGTAAGCATTCGAAGAATGTAAGGACGTTGTAGATTTCGAATTGCTCAAAAATGGGGGATATGTTACAATAAATAAGATAATTATAGTCCAGATAATACCATAGCAACACAACCGCGCGTCCCATCTGCACCGTCGAACGTCATCGTTGCCTAAACGAGGCAAAGGAGGAAAAATGCCAGACGAATCTCGATCACAGGTTGTTCGTAACGAGCCCATTCGCAAGACCATGCGGCTCACCTTTCGGGCTGCGAACGGGGAAATCCAGCTTATTTCCGTTGAGCATCTAGACATGATTTGCCCGCCATCCGTCGCCGAACGTCCCATCGTAGGCAAGAACGGCGGCTATTGGATGGAGCTGCGCGATAAAGCGGATCGCGTCCTGTTCCATCGTCTCCTGCATTCGCCGCTCGCCAACTCGGTCGAAGTCCACTCGCCGGATGGCAAGATCGAACGCATTTTTGGCGAACCCAAGGAAAACGTCTTCGAAGTGCTGGTCCCCGACGATGCCAATGCAAGCGCCATCGTCATGCTCGGGGAGACGCTCGAGCCGTCAAAGGTTCAAGAAGCGAAGCAGGCGCCCTCGCGCGAGCTGGCAAGGTTCAATCTATCCGAAGGCGACACTGGCAAGCAAACCAAACGGGGACGAGGTGGAAAATGAGCGCAAGCGATGGATATGTAGCCGGTACAACGAAAATTGTCGACCATGGGCCGGATAGCGCGCGTTGGAACCTGATTATCCTGGGCGATGGATACCAGGCCAGCCAGCTGACCCAGTACCATACCGATGTTCAAAACTTCTTGAATACACTACGCCTGACGCCGCCCTACGATGAGCTTTTCTGCGGGATCAACGTGCACCGCATCGATGTCGTCTCGACCGATAGCGGGGCGGATGATCCGACACTTTGCGCGGGTGGAACGGGAGCGACCCCACGTACATTTTTCGATGCCACATTTTGCAGTGTCGGTCCGGGCGGTGTGCGCCTGGACCGGCTGTTGACGGTCGATTCAAGCCTGGCGCTGTCTACCGCCGCCTCGCAAGTTACGATTCGCCACCAAATTATGGTGATTGTCAATTCGAGCAAGTATGGCGGCTCGGGCGGAAGCATCGCGGTATGCTCGACCAACATCCAATCGGCGCAGATCGCCATCCACGAGATCGGTCACAGCGCGTACGGGCTGGCTGATGAATACGGCGGAGATGGAACGGGGACGCCTTCCGGAGAGCCGCCACAGCCGAACGTCACACGTGATACGAACCGCGCCACCAACAAATGGCGGGCGCTGATTCTTTCGACGACCCCCCTTCCGTCGTCGTGTGATGGGAGCTGCGTTTCGTCGAGCTGCGTACCGCCGGGCATCCCGCCGGCTTCAGGCGCGGTTGGGACCTACGAAGGCGGAGATTACTCGGACTGCAATGTCTACCGCCCGCTGCCCAGTTGTTACATGCGCGATTACAGCCCATTTTGCCCGGTGTGCGCCGGCGTCATCCGCCAGACCATCCAGCCGTTCCTGCCCGCCGAGTCGATCAACCTGACCACGCCTAGCATTAACTTCCTGAACGTACCGGCCGGGATGGGCGGCGTGGGCGTGACCACCTACCGGGCGATCGTCTTCGATGTCGTCTCCTGCCGTACGCTGACATTCCAGGTTACCAGCGGGCCAAGCGGCGGTTTCGGCCTCCCGAATGGACCATCGGTCAGCGTCACCGCCGACCCAATCTTACCCACCGCCGCAGCGCGCCTGTGGTTATCGTACACATCCACCAACCCGGGCGACTCGGCCGCCGGAAGCGTAACCGTGCGTTGCGTCCAGACCGGCCAGACCTGGGTCATTAACATTTCTGCCAACACGATCGCCCGCCCGCATGCCGCGATTACATTGGTGCTCGACCGTTCCGGGAGCATGAACGATGACGCCGGCGATGCGGTTACCAAGGTCCAGAAGCTTCGTGAAGCCACGAATACCTTCATCAGCATCTTACAAGCCAATGACGGAATCGGGCTGGTGCGCTTCAACCAGGCCGCCCAACGCATCATGGAGGTGCAGGAAGCCGGCCCCGCCACAACCGGCGCCGGGCGTGTCGCCGCCTTGGGGCATATCAACAGCAGCGAGATCGATCCGTCTGGCTCGACCTCGATCGGCGACGGCGTGATCAAGGGCAAACAGATGCTGGATGACGCCCAGGCGGCGGCGAGCCCGCCGTATGATGTGGAAGCCATGGTTGTGCTTACCGATGGGATGTGGAACCAGCCGCCGCCGCTGTCCAGCGTATCAGGCAGCATCACCGCGAATACGTACGCAATCGGTTTCGGGCTGCCTTCGAATATCAGCGTCCCCGCTTTAACCACCCTGTGCCAGGGGCATAACGGCTTCTTGCTGGTCACCGGGCAGATCACCCCTGACCAAACCATGCGTCTGAACAAATACTTCCTGCAAATCCTGGCCGGAGTGACCAATGCCCAGATTGCGGCTGACCCGGCCGGCGAGCTGTACGGGAACGCCGAGCACCGCATCCCGTTCTGGATCAACGAAGCCGATTTTGGGATGGACCTAATCCTGCTCAGCCCGTTCCCGCAGGTGATCGACTTCAAGCTCGAGACGCCGGATGGGACGCTCATCACCCCCGCGTCTGGCTTTGGCGGTGCAAACTCCCAGTTCGTGATGAGCCAATATGCGTCGTATTACCGCTGCGCCTTGCCCGTGCTCCCGGCCGACCCGGGTGGCAACCAGGCCGGCTTGTGGTACGCCGTGCTCAAGCTTGGCCAGGGGCCTGCAGGCGGGCAAATCTTCACTCGCCAGCAGGAATACCAGGCGGCCGCTTTCAACTCCAAGCGCGGCGGGCTGCCATATGAGTTCGTCGCTCACACTTATTCCAGTCTGACCTTCCAGGCGGTCGCCCGGCAGACAAGTTACGATGTTGGCGCGCTCGTGCAGCTTTCGGCGACCCTGTTGGAATACGATGCGCCCTTGCTGGGCCAGGCCCAGGTATGGTGTGAGATTACCCGGCCGGATGGAGGCATGGATACGCTGCTGATGAGCGCAGCGGGAAGCGGCCAGTTCACCGCTGCGTATCCGCTGCTCTCGCCAGGCTTGTACAGCCTGCGCGTGCGCGCGCGTGGCCAAACCCGCTACGGGTCAGCCTTCGAGCGTGAGCGTCTGTTCACCGCCACGACCGTACCCGGCGGCGACATCTGGAACCCGAATGATCCGCAAGACAGCGAGCTTTGCACGCTGCTGCATTGTTTATTGGAGCAGGGCGTGCTGACCGAGCAGACTTTATCCCGACTCAAAGAGCTTGGGGTCGAGATTGGCCCGTTATTGAAATGCCTGTACCAAAGTTGCCGTGAACGGGGAGGGGTGAATAGTGAACGGTGATTGATTCGCTCGATACCCCACCCCAGCCCTCCCCATCGAGCAGGAAGGCATAGATTTCCGACCCCCCGCCGGCTCCCCCCATTGGTGTACCGATGAGGGGAGAGACTAGTGGCGGATGGCTGCTGGCATGAGCGCTTGGCGCTCAGGTGGGAATATAACACCCTGCTCGTCGATTTCTTCCGAGAAGAATTAGGTGCGGATATATGGGTGATTGCGTCCATGTTTTATCTGATCACTTGGATTCAATCTGAGTTCTAAATCGCATTTAGATTACATTCACTGCCGATCCACGCTCGGTCTTCTCAACTTCGATGCGGTTCGGGAAGGCATCTTTTAGCTCGTCGATGTGTGTAATAACCAGGATTTTGGCGAAATC
>JAGTSD010000256.1 GCA_018262135.1 Pseudomonadota bacterium
TGCAGGAACAGCACCTTGTAATTCGCGGGGATGGCGAGCAGTTCGCGCAGGTCGGCCTCGGCCTGTTCGGCGATGGAGACGAATTCCTTGCCGCGATGGCTCATTTCCATCACCGACATGCCGGAACCGTGCCAGTCGAGCATCTCGGCCTTGGCCTGTTCCAGAACCGCCTCGGGGAGCATGGCGGGACCCGCGCTAAAATTGTATGGACGTGGCATTCGGGTAGTCCTCGGTTCAATCCGCGCCCGCCGCGAGGACGGGCGAAAAAAAAGCACGCGTTGAAAAATGCGGCGCATTCTAACAGTTTCCCGTGGTGACCGCGCGCTTTCCCGGCAGCCGCGATCCGTCAAACAGGATGGAAATCCCCTACAATCCCGTGCCAGTTTGCTCCCAGACGGTATCAGCGCGATGAAGACGACCCTGCCGGCCTTCGAACAGGCCATCTGCTCCCACGACAAGCTGCTCCAGCGCCGCGATCTGGCCATCTGGGTCGGCGCCGAACCGACCTTCACCGACTGCCGCTCCGAAGCGCCGGAATGGCTGACCCACGCCCTCGGCCCGCATAAGGAGCGCCACGCCCGCCGGATGCTGGCCGAGTGCCTGAAGAAGGCACCCGGTGGCGCGGTGCTGCGAACCCAGGGCCGGCAATATCCCCAGGAAGACCGGCCGCGCTGGAATCTGGGACTGTATCAGCACCGCGGCGGCCAGCCGGTCTGGTCTGGTCCGCCCGATCCGCTGCTGGAATCGGAGCCGCTCTCCCTGCCGGAGGGCGGGCTCGATGAATTCTGGGAACGGTTGGCCCAGCGCCTCGGCGCCCGTGGCTGGACCGCACTGCTGTTCACGGTCGAATCCTACCCCAGCCTGCGCATCGTCTTTCGCCGCGACCGCCTGCCGCTGCTAGCCAACCCGGCGCGGGAACCGCGCCTGGCCCGCCCCAGTCTGCACGGCCGGCCGATTCCACGACGGGGACTGCGCGACGAACTGGCGGAAGAAGGAACCTTACTGCTCGGCATCGGCTGGCCCGGTCCCGAACAGGACTTGGGCGAGGTAGCCGCGCCCTGCGTGGAACTGCCCGCCTGCGGCGAAACGGCTCTGTTCCTGACCCTGCTGGAGGCGGTGGGCGAGGCCGCGAACGGGGCGCGATTGCCCGGTTTGATCCTGACTGGCTTTCCGCCGCCAGTGGACGCCACGGTTGCCTGGACCACCCTGACCCCCGATCCCGCCGTGGTCGAACTCAATACGGCCCCGACGCCGGACGCCGCCGGCTTTCTGGACGCAGCCCGAACCGGTTTTGCCGCCGCCGGGGCCGCTGGACTGTCACCCTGCCGGCTGCACTACAACGGTCAGGTCAGCGATTCCGGCGGTGGTGGCCAGTTGACCCTGGGCGGACCGACGCCGGACAACAGCCCGTTTTTGACCTACCCGCGCCTGCTGCCGGCCCTGATCGGCTACTTCAACCGCCACCCGGCGCTGTCGTACTATTTCGCTGGCGATTTTGTCGGCAATTCCAGCCAGGCGCCCCGCGCCGACGAGCGCACCAGCGACATTATCGAGGAACTGCCGCTGGCTCTGATCCTGCTGGATCGCCAGCGCAACCTGGGTCCGGAAGTGCTCTGGCAAAGCCTGGCGCCGTTTCTTACCGACCCCACCGGCAATCCTCACCGCAGCGAAATCAACATCGAAAAGCTGTGGAATCCCGCCTTGCCCGGACGTGGCCAACTGGGACTGGTGGAATTCCGGGCATTTCGCATGCCGCCGACTCCGGAGCGACTGGCGGCCCTGGCGGTGCTGTTGCGCGCCATCGTCGCCCGGCTGATCCTGAAACCGGAACCGCCCGAACTCCGGCATTGGGGCCGGGACCTGCACGACCGTTTCGCCTTGCCCTTCTACCTGCGCGCCGACCTGTGGGAGGTGCTCGACGACCTGGCCAGCGCCGGCCTGGGCCTGGGCCAGCCCCTGATCGCGGAACTGCTGGACGACAGCTATTACCAGTTGGGCGAGGTGGAATGCGGCGACTGCCGCCTGTCCATCCGGCGTGCGCTGGAATTCTGGCCGCTGCTCGGCGATGCTGCCACTCGGGAGCAGGGCCATTCGCGACTGGTGGACGCCAGCACCGCGCGCCTGGAAATCAGCCTGCGCGCCAAGGCTGGCGCCGATCCAACGGCGCTGGCCGACTGGTGGCTCGCCGCGAACGGCTATCGGCTGCCGCTGCGCCGGGAGGACGAGATGGATGGGGCAACCTGGCTCTACGGGTTGCGCTACCGCCGTTTCAAACCCTGGACCGGGCTGCACCCGACTCTGGCGGTGCAGGGGCCGATCGAACTGACGCTCGGCCATCTCCATCAGCCGGAAGCGCTGCGTATCACGCTGCACGAGTGGAAGCCCCAGGGCGGCGGTTACGAGGGTCTGCCCGCCGATTTGGCCGAGGCAGCAGCCCGCCGGGCCGAACGCTTCGTGGTGGAGCGGTTGGATGCTGCACCGGTCGTACCGCCGCTGGAACCGCCACCGCGCGCCCTGACGCCGTACTGTTTCGACCTGCGCTGGCTGTAGGTTCTATCCCAATTCCGACAAGCGCATAATGGTCACCGCGTTTTGAAAAACCCCAAAGGGAGTCCTGAATATGAGCGTCAAAACCATCGCCACTCAACCCTTCCAGGATCAGAAGCCCGGCACCTCGGGACTGCGCAAGAAAGTCAAGGTGTTCGAGAAGCCGAACTACCTGGAAAACTTCGTCCAGGCCATTTTCGATACCCAGCAGGAGCCCCGCGAGGCGCCGCTGGTGGTCGGCGGCGACGGGCGCTACTACAACCGCCAGGCCATCCAGATTATCCTGCGCATCGCTGCCGCCAATGGTTGCGCGCGAGTGGTTTTAGGCCAGGGCGGCATCCTCTCGACCCCGGCGGCCTCGCACCTGATCCGCATCAATCAGGCCAGGGGCGGCATCATCCTGTCGGCCAGCCACAATCCCGGCGGGCCGGATGAGGATTTCGGCATCAAGTTCAATACCCCGAACGGCGGCCCGGCGCCCGAGAAGGTCACCGAGGCCATCTACGCAGCCACCCTGAACATCAGTCGCTACCTCACCCTGGATACGCCGGACATTGACCTCGACCGGCTGGGAACCACAAAAGTCGGCGACATGCCGGTGGAGATCGTGGATCCGGTCAGCGCTTATGCCGATCTGATGGAACAGTTGTTCGACTTCAACCAGATTCGCGTCCTGTTCCAGTCCGGATTCCGGATGCGTTTCGACGCCATGCACGCGGTCACCGGCCCCTATGCGCGGGAGATTTTGGAAAAGCGGTTGGGCGCGCCGGCTGGCACGGTGATCAACGGCATCCCACTGGAGGATTTCGGCCACGGCCATCCCGATCCCAATCTGGTGTATGCCAAGGAACTGGCCGATTACCTGTTCGGGCCCGACGCGCCCGATTTCGGCGCGGCCTCGGACGGCGACGGCGACCGCAATATGGTGCTGGGCCGGCATTTCTTCGTCACCCCCAGCGACAGCCTGGCCGTGATTCTGGCGAACGCCAATCTGGCGCCCGGCTATCGTAACCGGGTCAGCGGCGTGGCCCGCTCGATGCCGACCAGTCAGGCGGCGGACCGGGTGGCGGCCAGGCTGGGGCTGCCCTGCTACGAGACGCCGACCGGTTGGAAATTCTTCGGCAACCTGCTCGACGCCGGCAAGATCACCCTGTGCGGCGAGGAAAGCTTCGGCACCGGTTCCGACCACGTGCGCGAGAAGGA
>JAGTSD010000257.1 GCA_018262135.1 Pseudomonadota bacterium
ACCAAAGACCATCGCCCCGAACCGGTTCCACAGCGGCGCGAGGTTGCGGTTCTGTAAGCCGGCCAAAGGCGCCATGCCGAGGTTGAACCATTCATAACCCTGAGCGCGGCCCCAGAGCATGATCTGGATGAACAAATAGTCCATCAGGCCGTTGGGGCTGTCGGGCGGATAGCGCATCAAATCCACAGATAATTCCTCGCACCCGCCCTGCCACAGATTGGCGAAGGCGGTTATGTCCGCCGCCCGGCGCACGATGGCGACCGGGCCGGTTCGCAGGTAGTCCTCGTGGTAAAACCCCAGCGAAAACCCTTTCTCCCGCGCGTTCTTCCCACTCAGCCAGGCGTCGGACACCGCCCGCAGCCGGGGCAGCAGGTCCGTCACAGCCACCGCCTCGGCAATCTCAAACCGGTAACCCTCCCGCTCCAGCCGGTTGACCGTGTTGCGCAGGGTTTTTCGGGCTTTCCCGTCCAGCGAGAATTCCGCCAGCCGCACTCGCGCCTCCTCGCCGAATTTCAGTAGAGTCAGCCCCAGTTCCACGTACAGCCCCAGATGATCGGGATGAACCTGATAGAACACGGGCCGGCCGCCGTGGCGCTCGCACAACTCGCGGAATTCCCAGGCCAGTTCGCGGCGATCCTCCTCACTGGCGGCCACCGGGTCGCCCATCGCCACCCAGGCGCGACCAGCGACACCGTACATCAGGAAGGCATCGCGGGCTTCGTTGAACAACAGCGCCTTGTCGCCCAGCAGGGCCAGATGAGCGTAGCTGCGCGGGAACGCGGCGGCGATGGCCTGAGCCTGTTGCAGATCATCAGGACCGGGTCGGCTCGGTTCAAAGCGCGCGGGCCGCAGCAGCTTGGCGACGCCGAAGAACAGTACGACGCCCAGCGCGCCCACCAGCGCCCGCAGGGAACGCGGCGCGCCACCCTCGTCGCCAAAGCTGAAATCCCACCACAACGCCCGCGAATACTCGACATGCCGATACGAGAAGATGCCGAGCCAGGCGGCGCAGACCAGCACCACCAGGATGGTGGCGACCCAGCCCGGCGTGAAGCTTTCGCCGAGCAGCGAAGCGCGACGGTAAAACTCCCGGCGGGAGGGGAGCAAACCCGCCAGCAGCACCGTCAGGATCATGGCTTCCTCGTAATCGGCACCCTTGAGCAACGAAGCAGCGATGCCGGCGCCCAGGAAGAGCACGGCCAGCAACCAGGCGGCGTCGAGCCGGCGTTGCAGTCCCCGCGCCAGCAGCAGCAGGCTCATACCCAGCAGACTGCTGACAAAATGGGAGGCTTCCAGTACCGACAGCGGAACCAAATCCTCCAGCCACGCCAGCCGCGCCTCCACTGCCGGGGTCACCGCCGAGAACAGCAACACCGCGCCGCTGATCAGCGCCAGCAGGGCGAATACTTGCGGCAACAACACCGGCGCCCACGGTCCCACCAGGCGCGGCAGCCACAGAATCCGCTCCTTCTGGTGGCGCAATTCGTACAGGCCGAGCGCCAGCGCCGCCAGCGCCAGCGGCAGCAGGTAGTAAATCAGGCGATAGGCCAGCAGCGCGCCGAGCAGGGGAGCCGCAGGCAGTTGGTTTTTCAGCAGCAGCAGCACCAGCGACTCGAATACGCCCAGACCGCCCGGAACATGGCTGATCAGGCCGGCGAGTTGGGCGACGAGAAAGACGCCGAGCACTTGGCCAAAGCCGACCTTGGCCGAGGCGGGCAGCAGGATATACAGCACCGCGCTGGCCATGATCCAGTCGAGGCAACTCAGCACCAGTTGCGGCAACGCCAGCCGGGGCCGCGCCATGGGCAGCGTCCATGGCCCCACTTGCAGCGGCTGGCGGCGCACCACTCCCAGCAGCAGGTAAGCGACCGGCGCAATCAGCAGCAAGCCCCCCAGCAGCCGGCTGTTCATGACCAGGTGAGGGAATGCACGCAGATCCAGCGGGTTCAGCGCCAGCACTGCGCCTCCCATAGTCAGAATGCCCAGCCACAAGGTCAGCGTGGTGAACAGGATGATCCGGGCGATGTCCACGGTCGTCAGCCCCCAGCTCGAATACAGTCGGTAACGCAGCGAACTGGAGGTCAAAACCGAAAGCCCGACCGAATTGCTGATGGCGTAACTGATCAGAGCGGCGAAACCGACTTTGGGCCAAGGCAGCGGATGGCGAATGTAGCGCAGCGCCAGCCAGTCGTAGCCGGTGGTGATCAGGTAGCTGAGGGCAGTGCACAGGAGGGCGGCGAACAATTGCTTACCCGGCAATCGCTCCAGGGCGGCGATGACATCCTGATAGCGGTAGGCGGCCAGCGCACGGTGCAATACCCACAGCGCAGCGATGAACAGCGTCAGGCCGATGCACGGACCCATGTAGCGAGCGAGCAAGGCTTTCATGGCAACGCAAGAATAGCGTCCTGGTTGGTCCAGGATGCGACTTTAGCTGCCGCTGCTGCCCGGGGTAACCACTGGTATTCACTGTGCTCGGCAGGATTGAGGGTGATGAGCCCGCGCTCCGGCAGCAGGGCCCGGAACACATGCTCGACGTTCTCGGTAACGTTCGGGGCGTAACGATGCCGCCAGGCCGGCAGGATCGGAAACCGGTTGATCACGCCGCAGGCGACGATTTCCGCTTCGTCACCCAATCCTGTTTCTTCCCGCAGTTCCCGGCGCGCGGCGGCCAGCGGATCGGTTTCGTCCCAGCGCAGACTGCCGGTCACCGACTGCCAGAAATCGGGCGGTTGCCGCCGAAGCAGCACCAGCACATCGTCAGCCGCCGTATACACTACCACCAGCACCGATTCCGGGCGCTTGTAGCATGATGGTCCCCCCTCGCCTGCTGGCGGGGAAGGAGTCGGGGGTGAAGGCTGTGGTTCCAACCGTCGCGCTCAGGGCGTGCGGCGCAGGCGGATGTTGAGATCTCGCAACTGCGCCTCGGTAACAGGGGCCGGCGCCTGGGTCAGCAGGCAAGCGGCGCTCTGGGTCTTGGGAAAGGCCATCACGTCGCGGATGGAAGTGGCCCCGGCCATCAGCATCACCAGCCGGTCCAGGCCAAAGGCCAGACCACCGTGCGGGGGACAGCCGAATTTCAGCGCATCCAGCAGGAAGCCGAACTTGGCCCGCGCTTCCTCGGGACCGATGCCCAGCAGTTCGAACACCGTATTCTGCATCTCCTGGCGGTGGATACGGACCGAGCCGCCACCGATTTCCGTGCCGTTCAGCACCATGTCGTAGGCCCGCGACAGGCAGCGTTCGGGATTGGCGCGCACCTCGGCGGGGTCGTCGGTGCGCGGCGAGGTGAAGGGATGGTGCAGGGCGTTCCAGCGCCGGTCCTGCTCGTCCCATTCGAACATCGGGAAGTTGACCACCCACAACGGCGCCCACTCGCCATGGACCAGCCCCAAATCATGACCGAGCTTGATCCGCAGCGCGCCCAGCGCATCGTTGACCACCTTGGCGGCATCGGCCCCGAAGAAGATCAGATCGCCGTTCTCCGCCCCGGTGCGGGTGAGAATCTTGGCCAGCACCGCATCAGGCAGGAATTTTACAATCGGCGCCTGCAAGCCCTCACGGCCGGCGGCGACATCGTTGACCTTGATGTAGGCCAGACCTTTCGCGCCATAGCGACCGACGAATTCAGCATACAAATCAATCTCACGGCGGCTGATTTTGCCGCCGTCCGGCACGCGCAGCGCCGCCACCCGGCCGTGGGGATCGTTGGCCGGGCCGGAGAACACCTTGAATTCCACGCCCGCC
>JAGTSD010000258.1 GCA_018262135.1 Pseudomonadota bacterium
TAGAGCAGCGGACTGAAAATCCGCGTGTCGTTGGTTCGATTCCGACCCTGGCCACCATACAAAACAAAGGCTTACCGAACTCCATCCGGTAAGCCTTTTTCGTTGTAAGCGCAATCTAAGCAGCAGGTGCAAAGTCTCTGCTTTCGAAAGGCAGGGCGTGTCTGTCTGCCTTCAAACTGTCCGCGTAAATAGTAGAAAAATCCTCGCAAGTGTCGCGATAGCATGAAGATATAGCAAAACCGAGAAATTCGGCCTGCCGGGGGTCTCCGTCGCGGTTTGCGTCCGCCCGCGCCGAGCCAATCAAATGTAATCCTTGTAGGTCGCGGCATCCAGCCCTTCCTGCCGAAGGCGGTCGGCGGCGGCGTAGAGATGACGTTCGAACTTGGCGAGGGAAAGCTTGGGCATCAAGGCAATCCAGCGTGGCTTTGCGTGGTTTTTGTCAGTTTAAGCGCGATTCGGCTAACCTTCACCCTGCCCCGCTGCCTCGAAAGCAACTCACAACGTCAATTCAAGGACTTCATGAAACGACTCTACATCATCGGTTCCGGCCCCGGCGGGTTGGAGCACCTCAGCCCCGCCGCCCATGCCGCGCTGGAATCCTGCACCGATCTGGCTGGCCATGGCCTGTATCTGAACCTGCTTGGGCCGCTGACCGAGGGCAAGAACCGACATAAGACGCCGATGGGCGAGGAACTGGCCCGCGCTGCGCTGGCGCTCGATCTCGCCGCCAGCGGTCGAACCACCGCATTGATTTCCAGCGGCGACGCCGGCATCTACGGCATGGCGACGGTGGTGTTCGAGCTGCTGGCGCGCAGGCCGAAACCGGAATGGGCGGAGGTCGAAATCGAAGTCATCCCCGGGATTTCCGCGATGCAGGCGGCAGCGGCTCGGGTCGGCGCTCCACTGGCGCACGATTTCTGCGTGATTTCCCTCTCCGACCTGCTGACCCCGTGGGAACTGATCGCCAAACGGATTGATTTGGCCGGACAGGGCGATTTTGCGGTGGCGTTCTACAACGCAGTGTCGAACAAGCGGTCCTGGCAACTGCTGGAAGCCCGGCAAATCCTGCTGCGCCATCGCCAGCCGGAAACGCCCGTCATCGTCGCCTTCAACGTCACCCGCAAGGGTGAGCAGATCACCGTCACCACGCTGGGCGAACTGGACCCGGAACCCCTGAACATGCTGTCGCTGGTCATGGTCGGCAACAGCGAAACCCGGCGGGTGGGAAAGTGGGTTTACACCCCGCGCGGCTATCACACCAAGCCGGAGTTGGCGGAACCCTGATTAGTACAGCCAGCACTCCCGGCGCATCTCCTCAAACACCGCCCGTTCCCGCGCCCATTCAGCGGCCAGATCGGCCAGATCAGCGTCCCTCTCCAGCGCCCGGCGCAGCCTGTCATCCCCGGCCAGCAGGTCAATAGCGGGAATATCGGCCACGAATTCGTAGGGCTTCTCCCGCCAGGCGAAGGCATGGGGAGCAACACACCGGACGCTTTGCAGGAAAGCGACGCCGACCGCATACGCATCGAACTTTCGCCGATCAGTAATGTGAATCTGCACGCCGCCGCAGGTTTTGCCGGCGTGCTTCTGAAACTGGGGCCGGAAATAGAGCGGGCGAAACCGGCAGCCGGCTAGATTCTGTCGGGATAGCTCGGCGGCGAGCGCTTCCGGGTCAACGTCCGGCGCGCCAGCCACTTCAAAAGGCTTGCAGGTTCCCCGCCCCTCCGACAACTCGGTCGCCTCCACCAGACACAGGCCGGGATAGACCAGCGCGGTATCCACCGTGGGCATGTTGGGCGAGGGGTAGACCCACGGCAGGCCGGTCTCCTCAAAGTACATTTCGCGCCGCCAACCCCGCAGGGGCAGGATATCCAACTCGCATTCCACGCCCCGACACTGCTGGACGTAGCGGGCGATCTCGCCGGGCGTCAAACCGTGGCGATTGGGCAGCGGATGCAGGCCGACGAAGGATTCAAAACCCGGCTTGATCAGATTGCCTTCAGTGGTCAGACCATCGAGCGGATTGGGGCGGTCGCACACCAGCACCCGAACCCCAACCTGGCCCGCCGCCGCCATGCACAACGCCATCGTCCAGACGAAGGTGTAATAGCGCGCGCCCACGTCCTGCAAATCAATCACCAGGGTATCGAGTCCCTCAAGCTGTTCCCGGCGCGGGGTCAGGCTGTCGAACGTCGCCCCGTACAGGCTATGCACCGGAACCTTCAGCCGGGGGTCGAGGGACAGGTCGGCAACCCCCTCCATATCCTGCGCCTCGCCCCGCGCGCCGTGTTCCGGGCCGAAAATGGCGATGATCCGAGCGCCCGCCGCTTGCAGCACATCGAGCGCGTGGCGCAATTCGGCGTCAACGCTGGCAGGATGGCACACCACCCCGATCCGCGCGCCGCGAATCTTTTCAGGAAAATCATTGATCAGGGTTTCGAGGCCGGTCTGGACGCGGGACATGGGGAATTTCGATCCTTTCTCATTACCTGTGGGAGCGGGGATTTTAACCCTGCGCGATGAGGAGTACTGACTCTGGATAAACTTTGTTGGAATGGGTAGGCTGGATAAAGACGCTTTGCGCCGATCAATAAAAATCCATCGAGAACCGGCATGACATGAAAAACATCAAGATAACTTATCTGGTCCTGATCGTTGCGCTCACCGTGCTCTGGCTGTTGGCCGATACTCTCCTGGCGGCGGACTACGAGTTTTTCGCCCTGCGCGCCTCACTCGTCAATTACACCGGCATCATCGGTATGGCGGCGATGAGCGTCGGCATGATGCTGGCGGTCAGGCCGGTGCTGATCGAGCCCTACCTGGGTGGTCTCGACAAGATGTATCGGTTGCACAAGTGGCTGGGCGTCACTGGCCTGGCATTCTCCGTCATCCACTGGCTGTGGGCGAAAGGGCCGAAATGGATGATCGGTTGGGGCTGGATGGAACGGCCGGTCCGGCATCCGCCGGCGGAGCAGCCCGTGGCGATCTTCCAGTTTTTCCAGAGCCAGCGCGGTCTGGCGGAAACCATCGGCGAATGGGCGTTCTACGTCGCGGTCGTGTTGATCGTGCTGGCGCTATGGAAAAGGTTTCCCTACCGCTACTTTTTCAAGACCCACCGCCTGCTGGCCATCGTTTACCTGTTCCTGGTGTTTCATTCCGTGGTGTTGATGAAGTTCATCTATTGGGGCGAAGTCATCGGTCCCGTGATGGCGCTGCTGATGATCGGGGGCACTGCGGCGGCGTTCGTTTCCCTGTTCAGGAAGGTGGGGTTCAGCCGTCGGGCGGTGGGAGTGATCGAGGAACTCGTGCGTCACCCCGACAACCGGGTGCTCAAGGTCGCGCTCGCGCTGAGAGACCGCTGGTCCGGGCACGAGGCCGGACAATTTGCCTTCGTCACCTTCGACCCGAGCGAAGGACCGCACCCTTACACGATTTCATCCGCTTGGAACGGCGATGGCAAAATGTTCTTTCTCATCAAGGGGATCGGTGATTACACGGAAACCCTCCCCGACGCCTTGCGGATGGGCGATCTGGTCACGGTGGAGGGACCCTACGGCCGCTTCGATTTCAGCGGCGACAAACCGCGCCAGATTTGGGTGGGCGGCGGCATCGGCATCACGCCGTTTATTGCCCGCCTGCAAGCCCTGGCGAACCAGGCGGACGGCAAGACCATTGACCTGTTCTACAGCACCAGCGCGCCCGACGAAAGCTTCATCAGCCGGGTGCGCCAGCGGGCGGAAGC
>JAGTSD010000037.1 GCA_018262135.1 Pseudomonadota bacterium
AATGGGGTCCACTTCAAACGTCTCGATCCCATTCGATGAAATCTTTGAAAATGTCGTCCCTCAGGCAGAATAAGAGGATTTTCGGCACCTCAACGCTGGATGGAGAATGATATGTTGACCCGCGACGCTCGGTTGAAAATTCCGGAACAGGTGGTCACTCGCCAGGTCGGCGACGAAACCGTCCTCCTGAATCTCGAGTCCGGAACCTACTTCGGCCTCGATCCGGTCGGCAGCCGCTTCCTCGAATTGCTTCAGACGGAAGGCGCGCTGGCGGCGATCATCGCCCGGATGCTGGAAGAATTCGAGGTGACCGAAGCCCAACTGGAGGCCGACCTGCTGCGGCTCGCGGACGAAATGCTCGCCAGCGGCCTGCTCGAAGCGGCATAGCGTTTGGCGCGCAATCGCAAATGATGGATGCGAAACTTCACTAACCAGGACGAACCCGGTTGCGGGGACTGAACCGATGTCCACCCGCACCGCCTATCTGACCGAACGGTTCCGCAAAGCCCTGGCGCAGTTGCCCCATCTACCGTGGGCGCTGGGGCTGATCTGGCGCGCGACCCGCGGCTGGACGCTGGCCTGGGCGGCACTGGTGATCGTGCAGGGCTTGCTGCCGGTCGCGGTGGTGCTGTTGACCCGCACTCTAGTGGACAGCCTGGTCGTCACCCTGCGCATGCCGGACGACGGGCTGGCGCTGCGACAAACCCTGCTCTGGGTGGCGCTGATGGCGGGGCTGCTGCTGCTCGGCGAGGCGCTGCGCGGCATCGCCGGCTGGGTGCGCACCGCCCAGGCCGAGTGGCTGCGGGATCACCTCGACGATCAAATTCACGCCCAGGCCATTCGCCTGGACCTGAGCTATTACGAAACCGCCGAATACTACGATCAGTTGCACCGGGCGCGGGTGGACGCCCTCAGCCGCCCGCTGGCGCTGCTGGAAAACCTCGGCCATCTGGCGCAAAACAGCCTGACCCTGGTGGCCCTGGCCGGCGTCCTGTGGAGCTACGCGCCGTGGCTGCCGCTGGTGCTGATCGGCGGCGCGCTGCCGGCGCTGATAGTGGCGGCGAGATTCATCGTGCGCTTCCATCGCTGGCGCCTCCGCAATACCGGCCACGAACGCCGCGCCAACTACTACGACTGGATGCTGACCTGGGACCGGGCGGCGGCGGAACTGCGCCTGTTCGACCTCGGCGACTCGTTGCGGACCGCCTATCGCGCCGTGCGCGGCCAACTGCGCGGCGAGCGCCTGCAACTCGCCCGCCAGCAAATGCTGGCCGAACTGGGGGCGGATGCCATTGCGCTGCTGACCATGGGACTGACCATCGCCTGGATGGTCGGGCGACTGGCGCAGGGCTCGGCCAGCCTGGGCGATCTGGCGCTGTTCTATCAGGTGTTCAGCCAGGGCCAGCGGCTGATGCGCACCGCGCTGGGCAGCATCGGCGAGATGTACAGCAACCTCCTGTTCCTGCAAAACCTGCACGAATTCCTGGCCCTGCGTCCCAGGGTCACGGACCCGCCCCAACCCGTGCGCCCGCCGGCTGCGCCGGGAACGATCTGCCTGGAAAACGTCCGTTTTCGCTATCCCGGCAGCCAGCGGCTGGCGCTGGACGGCTTCGATCTGACCCTTCCGGCCGGCCAGATCGTGGCCATCGTCGGCGAGAACGGCGCCGGCAAGAGTACGCTGATCAAGCTGCTGTGCCGGTTCTACGACCCAGAGGCGGGCCGGGTCAGCCTGGATGGCGTGGACCTGCGAGACCTGGCGCTGGCCGACTGGCGCCAGCGGATCACGGTGCTCTTTCAGGAGCCGGTGCATTATCACGACACCGTCGCCTACAACCTGACCTGCGGCGATCTGGCCGCCGCGCCGGACGCCGAGGCGATGGCCGCCGCCGCCCGCGCCGCCGGGGCCGACGGGCCGATCCAGCGCCTGCCCCAAGGCTATGAGACGGTACTGGGCAAGTGGTTTGGCGGCGCGGAACTGAGCGTGGGCGAATGGCAACGGCTGGCGCTGGCCCGCGCCTTTCTACGGCGTTCCACCCTGCTGATTCTGGACGAACCGACCAGCGCCATGGATTCCTGGGCGGAGGCCGACTGGCTGGCGCGGTTCCGCACCCTGGCCGCCGGCCGCACCGCCGTCGTGATCACCCACCGCTTTACCACCGCCCTGCATGCCGACGTCATCCACGTCATGGGACAGGGCCGCATCCTCGAATCGGGCAGCCACGCCGGGTTGCTGGCGCGAGGAGGTCGCTACGCCCGGTCGTGGGCGCAGCAATTGCGGGAAGTCGAGGAGTCATCCCCGCGCCGGACGGCCGGCGACTGATCCGGGTCGCGGCGGGATTCAGGGTGGAATCCGGTTCAAAACACCATGCCCCTCAACCCAGCGCCCGCCCCGGCAATTCCAGCAGCCACCGCCCGGCGTTCGCCAGTTGCCGACGCAGCAGCGTCCAGTTTTCCGCCCGTTTCCGCTGTTCCAGACAGCGCAGGAACCGAACCCGGCCGGCTTGATCCTGCCGGTCGAGCAGCGCTGCCCACAGCGCGTCGGCCACGTTGTAAACCCGGCCCTCGGCCAGACAGACCGGGATAACATCGGCGACGGGAACCGCCAGGTCCCCCGCCACGGTTTCCACCGCCGCGCGGATATTCCACGCCTTGGGGTTTTGAGGATCGCGCAGATCGTAGGGCGGCTGCCACTCGCGCGGCGGGCGCAACTGGTCAATATGGCTGACCGCAACCAGCAATGGCGGCGGGCGACGATCCAGCCGTTCGGCCTGCCAGCCGCGCACCGCATCCAGAATTTCCCGCTCCCCTACCCGGTCGGGCCGGTGCGCGGCGCAGACCCAGAGGAGCAAATCCGCATCCAGCACCGCTGTTTTCAGCGCCTTGCTGCGCAACAGTTCGGTATCACAGCCCGGTGTATCGAAGATCAGCGCCGCCTCCAAACCGTCGCGTTCCAGCCGATAGGGGGTCAATCCCGCCGTGGTGTCCGGCAATATGTCGGTGGCGGCGGTCAGCCGGCCAAACAGGGCGTTGATCAGGCTCGACTTGCCAGCGTTGGCCCGACCCAGCACCACGATCCGCAACGGCTCGCTGGCCAGCGCGATGCTCCCGGCGGCCTGCTCCAGGTCGCACCGGGAAGCTGGCGTCGGAGCGGCGGTCGGCTCGGCCTCGGCCAGCGTCAGCCGTCCGCTGTACAACTCGATGGCGTAATAGCCCACCTTGCGCACGTATTCCCGCAGCAGCCAGCGCTGGGTTTCGGTCCAGGCCGCGCCATAGGCCCGACCGCGCAGGTGCCCCCAGATCTCGCTGAGCAGGGCGTTGGCCGGATTGATCACCAGTCGGCCGGCGCGATAGACGTTCAGCCATCGTTCGGCGGAGTCCTTCCAGCGCCAGACGCGCAACAGGTCGCCAATCTTCAGCCATTGGCTGAATGGAATGTGCTCGGCGATGGTGGCGCGCAGGTCGCGACTGGCCCGCTCGATGATCAGCAGGGTGTGCGGCACGGTCAATTCCAGCAGCGGCCGCTCGACCTCGGGATGGTAGCGCCGGGCGACGACTTCCAGGGTGTTCCGGCCCAGCGTCCACAACCGGCCGCCCTCCTCCAGCGGCCACTCCTCCGGTTTCACCGCCTCCGCCAGGGCCTCGACTGCCGGCCACACCTCGTCCGCCCTGGGCGGCCAGCACGGATCGGGACCGGTCGCCGCCCCCGCCAGCAACTGGCGGTCGCGCTGCCGCAGCCAGTGCTGCAAACCATAACCGGCGGCGCTGCACAACACCATGGCCAGCAGCCACCAGGGCAGAGCCTCCGCCCGCCACAGCCAGAACAGCCCGAGCGGCAACAACGCCACAACCGGCAGCGCCCACAGCAGCAGCGCCAGCACGCGCAGGCGGTCCAGCCGGTTGAACCAGCTTTTCACGGCTGATGCCCTCCTGCCGGCGCTTTCAGAAAGCTCGCACCGTTCGCCAGCGCCTCGGCGTAAATTCGCCGCAGCACTTCGACGTCCACCGGACTGTGCCGCCGCCGGCGCGCGAAGTAATAGCCAGCCGCCTTGCCGAGGGCATAGGTGGTCGCACCACTGGCAGTCGCGCCCCAGACCGCGCCGGCCGTCTGCCCCCACCAGGGCACGAACTTGATCAGTTCCCGGCCGACCGTCCGCGCCAGGTAGCCGATCCCGATGCCCGCGCCGAGCAGGCTGAGAAATTCGGACGCCATCTGTACATTCCAGTCCTGCTTATACAATTTGGCGAGCACGCGCAGCAAATTAGCCTGCACCGCCGGCACACCCACCAAATCCACCAGTGGCAACGCACCGATGCCGGCGGCGGCCAGGGCGTGACCGACGATATGAGGATGAGCGGCGCGGTCGTAGACATCGCGAATCCCGGCATCGCCCCGCAGCATCGCCTGCAGGCCCAGGGTCGAAACGGTTTCAATCGCGGTCCAGAGCGCATCCAGGCCGTAATTGGCTGGTTCGTAGCCGTCTTCCGGCAAGGTCAAATCCACCGGCGTCCAGCACACCGCCGCCGCACCCGGCAGCGCGCCCAGCCGGTCGCGTTGCACGCGCAGGGCGCGGGCGAGATCGGGGGGAACCTGGGGCGGCCACGGTTCGCGGTCATAGGGATACGGCAGAAGATGCTCGCCACCCGGTGGATAGGCCTCGTGCAGGCCGGTCTGGGCGATCAGCACCGGCCATTCGGGATGGCGGCGGCGCACCGCACGCAGCACGTCGAACACGGCATCCTGGCGAATGTCGGTCGCTTTCATTACCCCGAGCAGCAGGTGGGCCTGCGACTCGCAGTAATGAATATCCTCGGCCGGATCGTAGTCCACCTCGCCCAAACCGTGGGTGTCGAGAAAGCGCACCACCGGGACTTCAGTCGGGAAATCGTAGAACCGGGCGGTACGGGTGCAGGGCTGAAAACCGTTGCCGATCTCGGCGGTCTCGCTGCCGGTCAGCGCCCGGATGATCGAAGTCTTGCCAGCCTGAGTCTTGCCGATCAGCCACAGCACCGGAAGCGGCTGGCGCGCCCGCGCCTCGCGCAGCGCCGCCTCCAGCGCTTCATCATCCACCCGCGGATTCAGCAGCGCCTCGCGCAGCCGCCGCCAGTAGTCGGGGAAATCCTGCCAGTCGCGGGACATCGCGGGGTCATTCTCCGAACATCGCTCTACAAAAAAACGCCCTCCTGGCTCGTCCAACACCAGCGAGGGCGATGATCCAATCCGCGTGGTCGTGGCCAGCAGCCCCTCTCACACGATCCGTCCGGGCTGCGTTAACGCCATTCCTCGCGTCCGTCGCGCGGCGGGGGCGGGGCATAGCGATCCCGCTCATCCCAGAACCGGTTACGCGGTGGCCGGTCGCTCCCCTCGCAGTCTACCACCCCTTGGCGACACAGGGTTTCCCGCCAGGCGTATTTCAGGAAGACCTGAGAGAATGGCCGCCGCTCCGGCTCAAACTCCACCCGTCGCGACGGCGACCATTCCTTTTCGCCATAACCAGTGCCCGGTTCTGAAGGCATGCCGCGCGCCGCGTCTTCTTTGGGCGCCGAAGACGGCTCGCGCCGCAGCCCGCGCTGATCGCTATAACCGGGTCCTTCCTGGCTCCAGGGTTGCGGCTGATACCGTTCGGCCTCGCGGAATGCCGCCACGGCAATCACGCCCATAGCCGAGTAATCCCCCCAGGCGCCCGAATAGGAATCGCCGGCATCGGTGAAGTAAAAGCGGTTGACCCGGTTCCTGCCGGTGCGCCAGCCTTGATAACTCTCTTCCTGATGCGGTCCGAGCACGTACATCCGTTCGTCCGGCCGCAGGTTGGAACGGTCGCCGGAGATGATGTTGCGGCCATCCACTGCGATCACCACGCCGACGCGCTGGTTGGTGCGGTTGCGAATCTGGATGGAATAATTCTGGCCACGTCGTGCTTCCAGATACGCCTTGTAAACGCCTCCCCGCTCCTCGCGCACCGGGTATTGCGACAGCGTCCGGCCCCGGTCGCCAACCACCTGCACCTCGATATCGCCGCCGCCGTACCGCTGCGCCCAGACCGCAGTCGGGCCCAGCAACAAGGCCGCCATCAACCCTGCCCGCCATTTCTTATTCATCGAATTTACTCCCGGTTGGTCACTGGCCCGCGGTGATCCATCTCACCGGGGCTGTTGAATCACGCGCTTCAGCCTAGAGATCATTGGCTGAATCCATACTGAACATCCTTCACTTTCCCGGCGCGGCGCGACCTGTCATGGATTCAGTCCCGATTCATTCTCAACCCGATAAGCTGTAAGCTAATTTAAACTTATCTCACGCGGAAATTCCCAATATGTCCGACAGGTCACGGCGATTATCCCGGCTGGCGCTCCTGGCACTGGCGGGTCTGCTGGCCGCCAGCGGCGCGCAGGCGCAATCCTGGCGCCGGGGCGAAGGTTATGCGCCACCACCTGGCCGGCAGGGTCCGCCACCCTCTCGCCAGTTCGCGGATCCCGACCGGGCCGCCAACGCCGCCCGCAACGCCACCGGCGGCCGGGTACTGGGCGTGCAGGGCGGGAACCAGGACGGCCAGAACGGGTACCGGGTCCGCATCCTGCAACCGGATGGCCGGGTGCGCAGCCTGCATTTCGACCCGCGCAGCGGCGCGGTGCGCGACTGAATCCCGGTTTTTCTCGCAAACGCACGAACATTCCAAACCATGCGCATTCTGATCATCGAGGATGAAGCCGCCCTGCTGGAGCGGGTGACCGCCCAGTTGCGCGAGCAGGGCTACGCTGTGGACAGCGCCGCCGACGGCCGCACCGGCCTGTATCTCGGCCAGGAATACCCGCTCGACGCGGCGGTCGTGGATCTCGGTCTGCCCGATCTCTCGGGCATCGAGGTCATCCGGCGCTGGCGAGCGGCGGGACGCAAGTTCCCGGTGCTGATCCTGACTGCCCGCGGCCGCTGGCAGGACAAGGTCGAGGGGCTGGAAGCCGGAGCCGATGATTATCTGGTCAAACCGTTCTACACGGAAGAGTTGCTGGCGCGGCTGCGGGCGCTGATCCGCCGCACCGGCGGCTGGACCCAGGCGGTGCTCCGCTGCGGCCCCATCGCTCTGGACACCGGCGCCCAGCAGGTGACCCTCGCCGGCCAGGCGGTGGAACTGACCGCCTACGAATACAAGCTGCTGGAATACCTGATGCTGCACGCGGGCACGGTCATCTCCAAGACCGAACTGACCGAGCACCTCTATCAGGAAGACGAGGATCGCGACAGCAACGTGCTGGAAGTGCTGGTGGGCCGGCTGCGCCGCAAGCTCGACCCCGACCGCGATCTCAACCCCATCGAAACCCTGCGGGGACGGGGCTACCGGTTCCGGCTGGAACGGACCGCTGGCTGAGCGCCGATGCGTTCCCTGCGCGGCCGCCTGCTGATCGGTGCCAGCGTCGTGTTGGCTGCCTTTCTCGGCCTGACCGGCCTGAGCCTGGACCGGGCGTTCCGCGACAGCGCCCTGGCTGCCGTGAAGGACCGCCTGCAAGCGCAGGTCTACATGCTGCTGGGCGCGGTCAACCTGGATGCCTTCAACCGCCTGACCCTGCCGCAGACCCTGCCCGAGGCCCGTTTTTCCACCCCGGATTCCGGCCTGTACGCCGATCTGATGGACAGTCAGGGCAATCTGGTGTGGCACTCACCGTCCATGCTGGGTCTGGCGCTGCCCTTCTTTCCGGCGGTACGCAATCCCGGCGATACCCAGTTCGCGCCGCTGGAAGCCTCCGACGGGACACCGTTGTTCGTGCTGGCCTTCACGGTCAGTTGGGAAATCGCCCGCAATCAATATCAGCTCTACACCTTCCGGGTCGCCGAAACCCGCCAGGATTTCGACGATCAGGTCTGGAGCTTCCGGCGCGGCCTGTGGGGCTGGCTGCTGGCCTCGACCGCGGTGCTGCTGGCGGCGCAGGGCCTGATCCTGCGCTGGAGCCTGAAACCTTTGCGCCGGGTCGCCACCGAAGTCAAGGAGATCGAAACCGGCCGCCGGGACGAACTGAGCGGCGGCTATCCCGAGGAATTGCAGCCGCTGACGATGAACCTGAACGCCCTGCTCCGCCAGGGTCGCGCCCATCTGGAACGCTACCGCAACGCGCTGGGCGACCTGGCACACAGTTTGAAAACCCCGCTGGCAGTGGCGCGCGGCGCGTTGGACAGCAACGCCGACCCCGGCGAGTTGCGCCGCACTCTGGGCGAACAGATGGAGCGGATGAACCGCACGGTGGACTATCAGTTGCAGCGGGCCGCCGCTGCCGGCCGCATCGCCCTGAGCGCCCCGCTGCCAGTCGCGCCCGTCGCCCGCAAGATTCTGGATTCGCTGGCCAAGGTCTACGCCGACCGCGCTCCGCAATTACGCGCCGAAATCGCTGCGACGACGGTGTTCTATGGCGATGAAGGCGATCTGCTGGAAATCCTCGGCAACCTGGCCGACAACGCCTGCAAGTGGTGTCGCCGGCAGGTGGTAGTAAGAGCCTGGCCCACCGATCACGAGAGGCGCACGGAACTGGTAGTGGAAGTCGAGGACGATGGTCCCGGCATTCCTCCTGACCAGGCCCCGCTGCTGCTCAACCGCGGCCAGCGCGCCGATCCTACAGTCGCCGGCCACGGCATCGGGCTGGCGGTGGTCCGCGATCTGGTCGAGGAGGTCTACTACGGCCGGCTGGAGATCGGGCGGGGCGCGCTGGGCGGAGCGCGGGTACGGGCGCGGCTGCGGTTCCAGGCCAACGGGGGCTGAATCCAGCGTCTCCAGCCGCCCAGCACTTTGGCCGATTTGCGGCTACTCTTTGGTATCACGAACCACGAACGACAACAGGGATTCGCCATGCCGTCCATCGCCACCTTCAACCTGTGCAATTTCGGTGCGGATGCCTCCCCTGCCCGCCTGGCGCAACTGGGCGCGATCGTTGTCCGGGAACTCGAAGCACCGGATATTCTGGCGGTGCAGGAAGTCAAGGGGGAAAGCCCGATGCTGGCGGGTGGGCAGGTTCCAGCCGATCCGGCCTATCAGGCGCTGATCGCCGCCATCGCCCAGGCAGGTGGTCCGCGCTACGCCTTTCGGGAGATTCCGTCCCTGGCCCACCAGGACGGTGGCATGGCCGGCGCCCACATCCGGGTCGGCCTGTTGTTCAACCCGGCGACCGTGCTGTTCCGCGACCGGGGCGATGCCGGCCCGGAGGACAGCGTCGGCATCCGCCTCGACGGTGGCCAGCCCCGCCTGACGCTCAATCCGGGCCGCATCGCTCCCACCCATCCCGCCTTCGCCGGCGACGCTCACTGTCACTGGGCGCCCAGCCGCAAGGCGCTGGCGGCGGAATTCGAGATTCAGGGCCAGCGCCTGTTTGTGATCGTCTGCCACTTCAAGTCCATGCGTTCGCTGACCCGCCGCGAGGGGGATTACGCCAAAAAGCAGCGTCATGCCCAGGCCGAGATCGTCCACTGCTTCGCCGCCGACCTGCTGGCCTGCGATCCCCGGGCGGCCATCGTGGTGCTGGGCGATTTGAACGACGTGCCAGGCTCCAAAACCCTGAAGCTGTTAAAGGGCGAGGTATTCCACAACCTGCTGGAGGATTTACCGCGCGGGCAGGCCTATACCCGCCGTCATGGTGGCCAGCCGCAGGGACTGGACCACATTCTGGTCAGCCCGGTGCTGCGCCACGGCGCGGTGGTGCGCATCCCGCACCTCAACAGCGACGCCGCACCCGGCGAACCGGAACCGGCCAGCGACCACGATCCGGTGGTGGCGGCATTGCCGGCTTTGCTAACCAGTCAGCCCGTTACATTGGATTGACTACCGCAATCTACGTGAACGAGCTGCTTTCAGGTTATATCGCGGTCTCGATTCCAGCAGTGGTAGTTGGGAACCTGAGGAACCGACTCTGATCCCAAGGTTTTCGAGAATTGAGCACGGGATCGCTAATTGTTCCAGGGAGCGCGGCTCCACTTTGATCGCACCGTCGCCAT
>JAGTSD010000259.1 GCA_018262135.1 Pseudomonadota bacterium
GGTCTTGGAATTGGCGGTCTTGGAATTGGCGGTCTTGGAATTGGCGGTCTTGGAATTGGCGGTCTTGGAATCCGGCTTGGCGCCGCTGGCGGTGGCCATGGTGGGGGACGTGGACGCGGCGTTCCTGCGTGGCGCGGCCGGCTTTTGAAGTGGATTGGCCGCCGGTTGTATCCGCGTGGGCGCTGGTCGGGACGCGTTCCCTGGTTTGACGGTCTCGCGCTGAATGGCGATCTTCCGTTTGGGCAGTTCGGTATAGAAATCGTACTTGGGCTTGACCGGCTCGGGTTCCGCCGGGGATACCGCCACGGTTTTCGGTGGAGGCGGCGCGGCGGGCGGTTGCGCTGGAGTGGTGGGCGCGCTGGCGGCGGCGCCCGGCGGCGACGGGGTCCGGTCACCCCGGATGTAGGCTAATAGCCCGCCGAACAGGCCAATCAGAACCAGGATCATGACCAGCAGACCGTAACGGCGCGCGCGCTGGCGGCGTTGCCCGGTCGCGGCGGACTTGTAATCGTGGCGAATGCTCACATAACCTCCGGGGCCGAGACGCCCAACAGCTTCAGACCATTTTTGATGACTTGCCGTGTAGCCAGGTTCCCGCAAATAATGCGCCAGTTGATGCGGTTCGTGGGCGAGGGCCGCGCTTTCCACGACATCGGGATAGCGGGACAGGGCCACTAGCAGCGCTTCCTCGTGCGGTTCGGTTAGCCATGTCAGACTGGCCCGACCGCGCGCTTCGTCCCGTGACAGGCCCTTGTCGCCCAACTGGCGCAGCACGCTGCTCACCCGGGCATGGACATACTGAATATAGTAAACGGGATTATCCCTGGATTGCGACTTGGCCAGGTCCAGATCGAAATCCAGATGCTGCTCGCTCTTGCGCATGACGTAGAAGAAGCGGGCGGCGTCGTTGCCGACCTCCTGGCGCAATTCGCGCAGGGTCACGAATTCGCCGGAGCGGGTGGACATCTGCACCCGCTCGCCATTGCGGTAGAGGATGGCGAACTGCACCAGCAGCACATCCAGCTTGTCCGGGTTCTCGCCCATGGCCCGCAGCGCCGCCTTGACCCGGGGGACGTAGCCGTGATGGTCGGCGCCCCAGACGTCAATGACCCGGTCGAAACCGCGCTCGAATTTATCCAGATGATAGGCGATGTCGGAGGCGAAGTAGGTGGTTTGGCCGTTTTCCCGCTCGACCACCCGGTCCTTCTCGTCGCCGAAGGCGCTGGAGCGAAACCATAGTGCGCCGTCCTGCTCGTAGACGTAGCCGGCATCGCGCAGGCGGTTGATCGTCCTGTTGACCGCGCCGCATTCCGCCAGGGTCCGTTCCGAATACCACTCGTCGTAAACCACGCCGAACTCGCGCAGATCGTCGCGAATGTCGTCGAGGATGGTGTTCAGGCCGCGTTCGAAGATGTAGCGGTAATGGTGATCTGTAGGCGCCGCCACGCTCGGCATACAGCCGGGCGGCGATGTCGCGCACGTAATCACCCCGGTAGCCGTTGCTGGGAAACCGGAATTTTTCGCCGCAATGTTCCAGATAGCGCAGCCAAATGCTGGTGGCCAGAATGTTCATCTGCCGGCCGGCATCGTTGACGTAGTACTCGCGGTGAACCTGGTAGCCGATGGCTTCCAGCAGGTTGGCGACGGTGGCGCCGAAGGCCGCACCGCGGCCGTGGCCGACGTGCAGCGGGCCGGTGGGATTGGCGGAGACGAATTCCACCTGTACCCGCCGGCTGCCGCCCAGTTCGCTCCGGCCAAAAGCGTCGCCCTGGTCCAGAATCTCGTTGACCACCGTCTGGTAGGCACTGGGGGTGAGGAAGAAGTTGATGAAGCCGGCTCCGGCGATTTCCACCCGGGCGACACCGTCGGACGCGGGCAGGGCAGCCACCAGTTGTTCGGCCAGTTCGCGCGGTTTGCGGCGAGCGGTTTTGGCCAGGGCGAGGGCCAGCGTGCTGGCGAAGTCGCCATGCGCCCGATCGCGGGTTTGTTCCAGCGGGATGGCGGCAGGCACATCGGCGGGCAACAATCCATCCTGGCGTAACTGTTGGAGCGCCTGCGCAAGGAGGGCGTGCAAGTGTGCTTTCAAGGGAAAACCTCTCGGTGGGATCCGCCGCTCAACTGATCATGCCGAGCTTGAAGTGATAGGTGATAAATTTCTTGAACTCATTCACGATCTTGAACGAGTCGCGCAGCAGTTCCCGCTTCAGCTTGTTGAGCGATTTGGGGTTCACATAGTTGTCCTGCGGCAGGCCCTGCAAGGCTTTTTCCAGGCCGGCCTCGGCCCGCAGGGTGGACATGTAGGTGAATGCTTCGATCAGTTCAGCGCCGAAGGAAGGCTGGAACAGGTTGCGCTGGCTGAGCGCGGTGATGCGATCCACCGTGTTGCTTTGCGGCAGCCGATATTCCAGGGCCAGGCTGCGCACGCCGTGGACAATGGGGAAAATGCCGCCTTTCTTGATATCCAGTTCGTTACGGTTTTTTTCCAGCACGAAATTGGTGAAGAAACCCAGCGGTGTCTCGAACGCCACCGTGGCCTTGGCGAACTGGCTGTAGAAGGCGCGGTGGTCGCCGAGCAACCGGTGCATGTGATCCTTGACATGGCGGAGCAGATTGTCGTCTCCGGCCACCGGTGCGGCGTCGCAGAAGATGGCGAACTGCAGGAAGGAATCGGCAGTGGGATGGACGATCCACTGGAACAGTTCGTCCTTGAACGCGGTGACCGATTTGGTCCAGTACGGGTTCGATACCATGATGTTGCCGGGACAGCGCGGATAGCCAAAATCGAGCAGGCATTCGGTGAATTCCTGGGTCACCCGTTCCAGATCGGGATAGGAGAAGCCATCGCGCAGGATCAGGGCGTTGTCCTGATCCGTCTTCAGTACCTGTTCCTCGCGGCCCTCGCTGCCCAGCACCAGCAGGCAGGTGTCGGCCAGCAGTTCCGGCGGCACCAGCAGATCGAACAGCTTGCGCAGCATTTTTTTGTTCAGTTCCGACACCAGTTGCATGGTGTAGCGGATCTTGACGCCCTGGGTGTGCAGGTCGCGGATCACGTTGACCAGATCGCGGCTGGCCCACTTCAGCTCCTCCCTGGAAACGGCCCGGTCGATTTGCAGGGCGATCAGGTGCGAGTGGTTGGCAAGATGGCTCAGCAGATCGATCTGTTCGAGGATGCCATGAATGGTCGAGCCGTCGCGGATCACCAGCCGGTTGATGTTATGGCGGGTCATCCGCAGCAGGGCGTTGAACAGGAAATCATCCGGCTCCATGCCGATCAGATCGTAAGTGGCGAGCGGGCCGACCGGCGCGTCCACCGACTGGCGCTGGACGATGGCGGCTTCCCGCAGATCGGTGGCGGTCAGGATGCCGATTTCATCGTCGCAACTGACCAGGACCGAATTGGTTTTGTGCTCCTTCATCGCCAGCGCGGCCTGGTGAATGGAGGCGTCGGCCGCGACGAACACCGGCGGATGGATATAGGCATCCCGGATCTTGGCGACCGTGAACGCGGCCATTTCCCGGGCTTCCTCGGGACCGCGCAGCTCCGCCAGGCGCTGGGAGATTTTCTGCTGGTAGGCGTTGGCCAATGCCGGATGGGCTTGGACGGCTTGCAAAAACAGGTCGCGGGGCAGGCGATAGCAGCGGGTCGGTTCGCTGGCCACGAAGGTGCGCTTGCTGACCCCTTCCAGGAGCGCCGGGACATCGAACACATCCTCGCTCGTGTAGGGCGCGATCACGCACACCAGCGACGAGTTGTTGCGCTTGAGTGCTTCAGGAACGCTCTCGGCCGAATCGGGCAGGGCAGCCTGCCCGTCGTCCACTTCCCAGACCGCGCCATCAATGACCAGGTACAGACAGTCCGGGGTTTCCCCGGCTTTCAGCAGGATTGCACCAGCCCGGTAGTGACCCACGGTCAGCGCCGTGGCCAGCCGTTCCAGTTCCGGATCGGGCAACTGGCTGAACGGATGCAGATGCGCCAGGAAGGTTTTTTGATCCACTTGATCCCGTTGATCCAGAGTCGTCACGGCTGTTCCGTCCAGTTGCGCCCAAAGAAAACCCCTGCGCGGCGGATGTCGCGCAGGGGTATGTTAGCAGGATTTAACCGGTCCGGGAGAAGCGGGTCAGGCGACCAGCTCCGTCCCGGACAGCCGTAAACTGCTTAGTGGCTGGCCGCGCCCTCGGCGCCGATGCCGGTCTGGCAGCGCACGTCCTGTGCCTCGAAGGCAGCACGTTCCTGCTTGGCGTTCTCGCTATTGTCCAGGATCGAGCCGAGCCAGATGCCGATGAAGGCAATGGCCATCGAGAACAGCGCCGGGTTCTTGAACGGGAAGATGGGATCGCCCAGCTTGAGCACGTCGGTCCACACCGTCGGCCCCAGGATCACGAACAGGGTGGAACTGACCAGGCCCAGCCAGCCGCCCAGCAGCGCACCCTTGGTGGTCATCTTCGACCAGAACACCGACACGATCAGGATCGGGAAGTTGGCGCTGGCCGCCACCGCGAAGGTCAAGCCGACCATGTAGGCGACGTTCTGCTGTTCGAAGGCGATGCCCAGCAGGATGGCGATCACGCCCAGCACCAGGGTGGCCATCTTGGAGACCCGCACTTCCTGCTGCTCGTCGACGTTGCCGTGCGCCCACACGTTGGCGTACAGGTCGTGCGAGATGGCTGAAGCGCCGGCCAGGGTCAGACCGGAGACCACCGCCAGGATGGTGGCGAAGGCGACCGCCGAGATGAAGCCGAGCAGCAGATTGCCGCCCACCGCCGACGCTAATTGCACCGCCGCCATGTTCTGGCCACCCTTGAGTTCCAGCACGCCCTTGGCGTTGGTCACCATGTAGCCGGAATCCGGTGCCATCAACAGAACGATGGCGCCGAAGCCGATCAGGAAGGTCAGGATGTAGAAGTAGCCGATGAAGCCGGTGGCGTAGAACAC
>JAGTSD010000260.1 GCA_018262135.1 Pseudomonadota bacterium
GACCTGAACCTAGCGCGTCTACCAATTCCGCCACTTCGGCCTTGCGTCCGTCAAATCGCCCTGTGGCGACGACGGAGGCGCAATATACGAGTTGACCCCCAAGCTGTCAACCGATTCCCTTCATCTTTCCGCAACTCTCTCGGTAACGATTCGAAATGACCCATAAAAAACGGAGTTCCTGGCAGCAGATGGATCCTTTCTTTGCCCGGGAACAGGAGAAATACGGCCAGGCCGCGCCCAGCCGCGAATTTATCCTTCAATACCTGGAAGAACGGGGCATGCCGCTGACCCTGGATGAGCTCCGCGCTGAATGGGGACTGGAGGGCGACTGGGAAATCGAGGCGCTGTCCCGTCGCTTGCGGGCGATGGAGCGCGACGGGCAACTGATCCGCAACCGCCGCGAGGGCTATGGCCTGGTCACCAAGATGAATCTGGTGACGGGCCGGGTCATCGGGCATGGCGAAGGGCACGGTTTCCTGATTCCCGACGAAGGCGGCGACAGCCTGTTCCTGTCGCCCCGGCAGATGCGCAAACTGCTGCACGGCGACCGGGCGGTGGCGCGGGTGACCGGGGTGGATTACCGGGGCCGGCGCGAGGGCGCAGTGGTCGAGGTGCTGGAGCGCAACACCGAAACCGTGGTCGGCCGGTTCTGCGAGGAACGCGGCGCCTGCTTTGTCATCCCCGACAACAAGCGGATCAATCAGGACATCATGGTGCCGCCCGACGGGCGCGGCGCGGCGCAGGCCGGCCAGATCGTGATCGTCGAACTGATCGAGCAGCCCAGTTCCCAGAGCCGGCCACTGGGCCGGGTCAAGGAAGTACTCGGTGAACACATGGCGCCGGGGATGGAAGTGCGCATCGCCATTGCCAGCCATGGCATTCCGGTGGAATGGCCGGAGGCGGTCCTGACGGAAGTCAGCCGCTACGGCGAATCCGTGCCGGAGTCCGCCAGGCAGGGCCGCTGGGATTTGCGCGAAACGCCGCTGGTGACCATTGACGGCATCACCGCCCGCGATTTCGACGATGCGGTCTATTGCGAGCGGCGCGGGAATAACTGGCGGTTGCTGGTGGCCATTGCCGATGTATCCTGGTACGTGCGGCCGGGCACGGCGCTGGACCACGAGGCGCGGCGGCGCGGCAATTCGGTGTACTTCCCCGACCGGGCCGTTCCGATGCTGCCGGAGGCGCTGTCCAATGGCCTGTGCTCGCTCAATCCGGAGGTGGACCGGCTGTGCCTGGTTTGCGATATCGCGATCAACGCCGAGGGCCGCATCATCCGGTCGCGCTTCGCCGAGGCGGTGATACGCTCCCACGCCCGGCTGACTTACGACACGGTGGCGGCCATCGTCGCCGACCGCGATCCCCGGGTGCGCGCCGAATACGCCGCGCTGGTTCCCCATCTGGATCGCCTGCATGCGCTGTATCAGGTCTTGCGGGCGACGCGGGAGCAGCGGGGCGCCCTGGATTTCGATACCCAGGAAACCGTGATCGAGTACGGCGCGGACCGCAAGATCGAGCGTATCCTGCCGACGGAGCGCAACGATGCTCACCGGCTGATTGAGGAGTGTATGATCGCTGCCAACGTCGCGGCGGCGCGGTTCCTGCAACGCCAGAAGATGCCGGGTCTGTACCGGATTCACGAGGGGCCGAGCGAGGACCGGCTCAACAAGCTGCGCGCCTTTCTGGGGGAACTGGGGCTGGGACTGGGCGGCGGCGAAAAACCGTCGCCGCTGGACTACACCCGGCTGCTGGAACAGGTCCGCGACCGGCCCGACGCCCACCTGATCCAGACCGTGATGCTGCGCTCGCTGGCCCAGGCGATCTATGCCTCCGGCAACGTCGGCCATTTCGGTTTGGCGCTGGACGCCTACGCGCACTTTACCTCGCCGATTCGCCGCTATCCCGATTTACAGGTGCATCGCGCCATCCGTCACGCTCTCAACGGCGGCAAGCCGGCCGATTTTCCCGCGACCCACGCCGACCTGGTCGGGCTGGGCGAGCATTGCTCGATGACCGAACGGCGGGCGGACGAAGCGGTGCGCGACGCGGTGGAATGGCTCAAGTGCGAGTTCATGCTGGACAAGGTCGGACAGGTCTTCGACGGTATCATCACCGGGGTCGCCGGGTTTGGTCTGTTCGTGGAGTTGCGCGGCGTGTTCGTGGAGGGGCTGGCGCATGTCACCTCCCTGCGCAACGATTACTACCAGTTCGATCCGGTGGGCCATCGCCTGCACGGCGAACGGTCCGGGCAGGTCTATCGGCTGGGCGACCGGCTGACGGTACGGGTGGTTCGGGTGGATCTGGACGAACGCAAAATTGATTTCGAGCCGGTCGAAAACGAACGCCGCGAGGGCGGCCGCCGCAACCGCTGGAATCGGGGCCGGCGCGGGAAGGAATAGGAACCGTGGCCGAACAACTGATTCACGGGCTGCACGCGGTAGCGGCGGCGCTGAACCACGAACCGGAGCAGGTGCGCGGGCTGTGGCTGGAACGCCAGCGCCGCGACGGGCGGATGCAAGCCCTGCTCGATCAGGCGGCCGGGCATGGCGTGGCGATTCACTGGGCCGACCGGGCGGAACTGGATCGGCTGAGCGGCGGCGCGCGTCATCAGGGCGTGGTCGCGCGGCTGGTGGTTCGGCAGCCGGCTCATGGCGAGGCGGATTTGCCGGCGTTGCTGGCGGCGGCGGATGGGCCGGCGCTGCTGCTGGTGCTGGACGGGGTGCAGGACCCGCACAATCTCGGCGCGTGTTTGCGCAGCGCGGCGGCGGCGGGCGTCCAGGCGCTGATCGCCCCCGCTGACCGGGCAGCGGGCCTGAACGCGACCGTGCGCAAGGTAGCCAGCGGGGGGGCGGACGTCGTCCCGTTCGTGTCCGTCACCAATCTGGCGCGAACCCTGCGTGGTTTGCAGGAGCAGGGCGTGTGGATCGTCGGCGCGGCGGGCGAGGCGGACGCCACGCTGTACGAGGTGGATTTCACCCTGCCGACCGCCATCGTGCTGGGGGCGGAGGAGAAGGGCCTGCGCCGGCTGACCCGCGAGGTCTGCGACCGGCTGGCGCGGATTCCGATGGCGGGCGGGATAGAGAGTCTGAACGTGTCGGTGGCGGCGGGAATTTTTCTGTTCGAGGCGCGGCGGCAGCGCGGCGCGAACCGTTGATGGAGGCGAGCGATGGATGCGGTGGCATTGGTGGAGAAATGGCGGGAAGTGGTCAACAGCCCGTATCTGCGGGATTTACCGTTCAAGTTGGAGTTGAATGAAGACGGCAAGGTGGAGTTTGCGATGAGTCCGGCAACCAATCGGCATTCGTTGTTTCAGGGCAGGTTACAGGCGTTGTTGCTGCGATGCCTGCCGAACGGCGTCCAGATGCCGGAATGCTCGATCCTGACGAGCAAGGGGGTGAAGGTCGCGGATGTGGTTTGGGCTTCCGAGGCGTTTTTTGCGCGCTATCGCGATGCGACGCCTTATCCGAAAGCGCCTGATCTGTGCATTGAAGTCGCGTCGCCGTCCAACACCGCCGATGAGTTAGCGAAGAAAACACGACTGTATCTGGAAGCGGGGGCGGTCGAGGCATGGATCGTGCGCGAGGACGGGACGGTCGAACTGTACGGCCCCGAGGGACAGCGGACGCAATCCGTGCTGGGCGTCAGGGTGACGCCGCTCGAATTATCGTGATGCGCCACGGAACGGTTGAGTGGCGACGTTGAGATGACCGGCGTTCTCATCGGGCAATTG
>JAGTSD010000261.1 GCA_018262135.1 Pseudomonadota bacterium
GTCGAGATCGGAAATCAGTTCGCTCATGCCGTTGCCTCCCACCGCCGCAACCAGCCGATCAAGCCCCGGGGTAACAACAGGGTGACCGCCACGAACAGGCCGCCGAGGGCGAACAGCCAGATTTCAGGCAACGCGCCGGTCAGCCAGGTCTTGGCGTAATTGACCAGCACCGCGCCGACCACCGCGCCGACCAGCGTGCCGCGTCCGCCGACCGCCACCCAAATCACCGCCTCAATCGAGTTGAGCGGCGCGAATTCGCCGGGATTGATGATGCCGACCTGCGGCACGTACAGCGCCCCGGCCACGCCCGCCAGCATCGCCGAAAAGGTGAACACCAGAGCTTTCACCCGTTCCACCCGATAGCCGAGGAAACGGGCGCGGTCTTCCGAATCGCGGATCGCTACCAGCACCCGCCCCATCCGGGTGGAAACCAGCCAGCGACAGGCGAGATAGCCTCCCGCCAGGGCGAGGACCGACAGCACGAATAGCACGACGCGTGTGCCGTCGGCTTGCAGGGGAAAGCCGAGCGCGTCCTTGAAGTCGGTCAGGCCGTTGTTGCCGCCGAAGCCCATCTCGTTGCGGAAAAAGGCCAGCATCAGCGCGTAGGTCAGCGCCTGGGTGATGATCGAGAGATAGACGCCCGACACGCGCGAGCGGAAGGCAAACCAGCCGAATACGAAGGCCAGCAGGCCAGGCACGACTATTACCATCAACGCCGCGAACCCGAACAGATCGAAACCGTGCCAGTACCAGGGCAGTTCCTTCCAGTTCAGGAACACCATGAAATCGGGCAGCATCGGATCGCCGTAGACCCCGCGCGTGCCGATCTGGCGCATCAGGTACATGCCGAAGCAGTAGCCGCCGAGCGCGAAAAAGGCGGCGTGACCCAGGCTGAGGATACCCATGTAGCCCCACACCAAATCCACCGCCACCGCCAGCAGGGCGTAACACAGATACTTGCCCAGCAGGGTGACGGTGTAGGTGGTCAGGTGCAGGGGGTGGTCGGGCGGCACCAGCAGATTGAGTACCGGCACGCCGACGCCGATGATCGCCAGCACGGCGAGCAACACCAGTCCGGCCCGGTCGGAGAGTAGCCAGGGGGGTAAGCGCATCGTCTAAACCTCCGCCGCCCGACCACGTTGCGGGAACAACCCGCGCGGGCGTTTCTGGATGAACAGAATCAGGAAGATCAGCACCAGAATTTTGGCCAGCACTGCACCGGACCAGGGTTCCAGCACCTTGTTGGCGACGCCGAGCGAGAGACCAGCCACCAACGTCCCCCACAGGTTACCAACTCCGCCGAACACCACCACCATGAACGAATCCACGATGTAGCTCTGGCCCAGGTTGGGGCCGACGTTGGTCAACTGCGACAGGGCGACCCCGGCCACGCCGGCGATGCCGCTACCCAGGCCGAAGGTCAGCGCGTCCACCCGTGCCGAGCGCACGCCCATCGCCCGCGCCATGGCCCGGTTCTGCGCCACTGCCCGCACTTCCAGTCCCAGCCGGGTGCGTTGCAGGGCCAGCCACAGCAGGGCGAACACCGCGATGCAGAATCCGACGATGACCAGCCGGTTGAGCGTGACCTCCAGCGGTCCCAGCAGGATCGTGCCGCTCATCCAGTCCGGGGTGGCCACCGAGCGGTTCAGGGGAGAAAAGATCGAGCGTACCGCCTGTTGCAGGATCAGGCTCACGCCGAATGTCGCCAGCAGCGTTTCCAGCGGCCGGCCGTAGAGAAAGCGGATGATGCCGCGCTCGATGGCGATGCCGACGAGGGCGGCGACCAGGAAAGCCAGCGGCACCGCCACCGGCAGGGACCAGTTGACCGGCAGCCATTGCTGCACCAGCCAAGTGGTATACGCGCCCAGCATCATCAACTCGCCGTGCGCCATGTTGATCACGCCCATGACCCCGAAGGTCACCGCCAGGCCGATGGCCGCCAGAATCAGCACCGATCCCAGCGACAGACCGAAGAACAGGGTTTCGGCCCAGCCCAGCATTTGCAGGCGGAACTCGGTGCGGGTCAGAGCGATGCGGGCGGCCTCCCGCGCGGCTGGATCGCTATCCTCGGCCGCCATCCGGGTGAGCGGGCCACGAATCTCGGTTTGCATCTGACCGCCGAGCGTGGTCGCCGCCTTGGCGCGGACGGTCGCATCGTCGCTGGCTAAATCAGCCAATGCCAATGCCAGCGCCAACAGTTCCTTGATGCCACGATCCGTTTCGACCTCTAACCGCGCCTGCAATGGCGCCGCGCCCGCCGGATCGGGATGGCGCATGAAGGCTTCGACGGCCGCCTTGCGCTGTTGGGGATCGGCACTGGCGAGTCCCAGGCCGGCCAGGCGATTCTCGATCAGGCTGCGCAAACGATTGTTGGCCGTAATCCGATCCAGGCTGCGTTTGCTGGTCTGGCCGAGCGCCTCGCCGCTGACCGCGTCCTCGATGGCGATCTCCGCGCCATCACCCGATCCAATCACAATGCGTTCGGGATCTTCCTGGTAGTACAGCCGGCTGTCGGACAGGGCTTGCAGGATCGCGGCGATCCGGGGATGGCTCAGCGTCACCAGTTTTTCGATCAGCTCGGTCTTGCCGTCGAAATCGGCGTCGCGCAACTGCGCCAGGGTAACGCGCAACTGATCATCATCGGCGGCGCGGGCGGGCGAAGCGCCAAACAGCGCCAGTAATACGAGTGCGAGCGCAAGAAACCCGGCGCGAACCGGCGTGCGGGAAGGCATAGGTAAGATCCCTCGTTAGGGAAGGGGAAATCCCCCCGTGCTTCGCGCTCCCCTCTTTGAAAAAGGGGGGTAGGGGGGATTTGGCAAGCAAGTGCGGCGCTGATTTGCCTACTTGTAGTTCTGGCCGGAGCAGGTCTTGGTGATGGTGTTGTAGTTGCCACACTTGATTTTCGGATCAGCCCAGTCGGCGATGATGTCCTTGCTGCCCGGCAGATAATCCGACCAAGCGTCGCCTTGCACCAGACCCTTGGTCTTCCACACCACGTCGAATTGACCGTCAGCCTGAATTTCGCCGATGAACACCGGCTTGGTGAGGTGATGGTTGGGCAGCATCTTGGCGATGCCGCCGGTCAGGTTCGGGGCCTCAATGCCGATCATGGCCGCGATCACCTGGTCCGGATCGGTGGACTTAGCCTTTTCCACCGCCTTCACCCACATGTTGAAACCGATGTAATGCGCTTCCATCGGGTCGTTGGTGACGCGCTTCTTGTCCTTGATGAAGGCGTGCCAGTCCTTGATGAAGGCATCGTTGGCCGGGTCCTTGATGCTCATGAAGTAGTTCCAGGCGGCGAGATGGCCGACCAAGGGCTTGGTGTCGATGCCGGACAGTTCTTCCTCGCCGACCGAGAACGCGACGACCGGAATGTCCTTGGCGGAAACGCCCTGGTTGCCTAGTTCTTTGTAGAACGGTACGTTGGCGTCGCCGTTGATGGTGGAGACCACGGCGGTCTTCTTGCCGGCCGAGCCGAATTTCTTGATGTCGGCGACGATGGATTGCCAGTCGGAGTGACCGAACGGGGTGTAGTTGATCAGGATGTCCTCGTCCTTGACCCCCTTGGCTTTGAGGTAGGCTTCCAAAATCTTGTTGGTGGTACGCGGATAGACATAGTCGGTGCCGGCCAGCACCCAGCGCTTCACGCCCAGATCCTTCATCAGATAGTCCACCGCCGGAATCGCCTGCTGGTTGGGCGCAGCGCCGGTGTAGAACACGTT
>JAGTSD010000262.1 GCA_018262135.1 Pseudomonadota bacterium
GAGTTCGACTGCCTATAGCGTCACAATTCCCTGTGTCGTCATTATTGGTTTGATCAGAGCGAAGCTTCACGAAGAGAATATGAACTGAAGGATTGATCGGCTATTTCGTACCAGTCGGGAAGGCTACACTGCGGCCATCCGCTTTTGGAGAACGCCCCATGACCGCAGGCCAACCGGCTCTGTTTGTTCCCCACGGCGCGCCGACCTTCGCGCTGCGCCCCGGCGCCGCTGGCGCGGCGCTCGTCGCTGCTGCCCGCACTCTGGCGCGGCCCTGCGCCATTGTGATCGTCAGCCCCCACTGGGACACCGCGACGCCAACCGTGGGGTTCGCCGACCGGCCGGAAACCCTTTACGACTTCTGGGGATTCCCGCCAGAACTCTACGCGCTGCGTTACCCGGCCACCGGCTGCCGCGAGGCTGCCCAGGAAATCGTCGCGGTGCTTGAATCAGCCGGTCTGTCTGTCCAGCGGGACGAACGACGCGGCCTCGACCATGGCGCCTGGATTCCGTTGCGCCTGATGTTTCCCGACGCTGACGTGCCGGTGATCCCGCTGTCGCTCCAGAGTGGGGCCGGCCCGGAAGGAGCCTGGCGGCTGGGCCAGGCGCTGGCGCCGCTGGCGGCCCGAGGCTTCCTGGTAATCGGATCCGGCAACATCACCCACAACCTGCACGATTTTCAGGCGGCCTGGCGCAACGGCGGCCAGACCCCGGCCTACGTGCGCGAATTCACCGACTGGATGGCCAACCGCCTGGCCGCTCGCGATCTTCCCGCGCTGCTCGATTATCGCCGGCAGGCGCCCGGGGCCGTTCAGGCGCATCCGACCGACGAGCACTTGCTGCCCCTGTACGTGGCGCTCGGCGCGGGCGGGAAACCGGCCCGGATCGAACGCTTCCATGCGGGCATTGATGATTACGTACTCGCCATGGATGCCTATGCCTTTCTACCGAATGAAGGAGGTTGATCGTGACGCCGCACTACACCCCGGTTGCGAAAGCGCTGCACTGGCTGATGGCCCTGCTACTCTTTGGCCTGCTGGCGCTGGGCTTCTACATGCAGGATCTGCCACTGTCGCCCCAGAAGTTGCAGCTTTACTCCTGGCATAAATGGGCGGGCGTGACCGTGTTTCTGCTCGTGCTGTTCAGGCTGGCCTGGCGCGCGACCCATCGGCCGCCGCCGCTGCCCGATCACATGCCGAAAGTGATGCAACTCGCCGCCCATGCTGGCCACGCGCTGCTCTATGGGCTGATGCTCGCCATTCCACTGTCGGGCTGGCTGATGAGTTCGGCCAAGGGCTTCCAAACCGTCTGGTTCGGCGTGCTACCGATTCCCGACCTGGTAGACAAGAATCAGGAGCTGGGCGATCTGTTGCAGACCGTTCACCTGAGTCTCAATCTGCTGTTGGTCGCGGTGCTGGCTGGCCACATCGGCGCCGCCCTGAAGCACCATTTCATTGACCGGGACCACGTGCTGACCCGCATGTTGCCCGCTCGGGTCTCGGAGCAATCATCATGAACCCTGTTCTTCTTGCGTTGACGCTGGCGGCGGTTCTGCCCTGGTGTGCCCACGCCGCCGAATACCGGCAGATTCAGGCCGACCAGAGCGCCATCACGTTCGCTTATCAGCAGATGGGTGTCGCCATGTGGTTCAATACCTCGGCGTTTCCGGCGGCGCGTTTTGTGACCAGTAGCGTTAAAGCGCTGGGCGATCACCGCTATGAAGCCACGGGCCAGTTGACCATCAAGGGCAAGACCCAGGACGTCGTCGTGCCGGCGACCTTCACGGCGCAGGGCAAGACCGGGATCTTTGACGGCCGCTTCACCCTCCGCCGCGGCGATTTCGCGATCGGCGAGGGGCCGTGGGCGGCATTCGACGTGGTCGCCAACGAAGTCCAGATTCAGTTCCGCATCACCGCCCAGGCGGGCGAATAACCTGTAACCTTTCCAACCCTCACCGGAGACTCACCATGAAGAAACTGACTGCTCTCTCAGCCGCTCTCACGCTGACTACCGCCATGACGGCGCTCACCACCGCTCCTGCCCTGGCGGCGCCGGAAACCTACGTGCTGGACCAGACCCATACGTTCCCCCGGTTCTCGTACAACCACCTCGGCTATTCGACGCAACTGAGCCGCTTCAACAAGACCACCGGCAAGATCGTTCTCGACAAGGCGGCGAAGACCGGCGAGGTTGATATCGTGATTGATACCCAGTCGGTGGACACTGGCTATGCAACCTTCGACGAGCACATCCAGGGCGAGGATTTCCTCGACACGGCCAAGTACCCGACGGCCACGTTCAAATCCACCAAAGTCGTTTTTGAAGGCGACAAGCCGGTGAAGGTCGAGGGCAATCTCACCTTGAAGGGCGTGACGAAGCCGGTGACGCTGACCGTGACCTCGTTCCAGGCCATGCCGCATCCGATGTTCAAAAAGGACGCGATCGGCGCGAACGCCCATACCGTGGTCAATCGCTCCGAGTTCAACGCCAGCAAGTACGCGCCGAACGTGAGCGACGAGGTACGCATTGACATCGCCGTCGAGGCTATCAAGGAATAGGGCGATAATGCGAGATCATTTGCGGATTCGGAGCGGGATGGATCGGCGCTTCCACTTGAACGTTGGGCGGTCGGTCGGGCCGTGGTGGCCGACCGTCCGGAGGCGGGTGATGGGATCCTTAAACCCGTAAAAAGGCTACTCAAACAGATTCAACTGTGAATCCTCAGCCTTTTCAGTGCGATGATGTTGAATATAGTGGCGGATGACTTCGGCGGTCACCTTGTCACCGACTGTGCGAGCAAGTTTCCCGGCAACCGTGAAGGGGTTTTTATGGACACCGCGCTTTTTGTCACCGTCCTGGCCAGTGTCGCCTTCGTCGCCAGCCACATCGGCCTCTCCACCGCCCCGCTGCGCAGCCGGCTGGTCGCCCGGCTGGGCGAGACCGGCTTTCAGATTCTGCACGGGCTGGTGGCCGTCCTGACCCTGGGGACGCTGCTGGTCGCCTACAGCCAGGCCTCCCATCAGATTTACCTGTGGCCGCCCGGCCCTGGCGTCCGCCATCTGCCGCTGCTGGTCATGCCGCTGGCCTTGAGCCTGATCGTCGGCGGAGTCCTGATCCCCAACCCCTCGGCGACCGGGATGACTGGTACGCTCGACCGGACGGAGCCGGCGCGGGGCGTACTGCGGATCACCCGCCATCCGGTAATGTGGGGCGTAGGACTATGGGCGGCGGTGCATCTGGTGGCCAATGGCGATCTGGCCTCGCTGCTGTTATTCGGCGGGTTCCTGCTGACCGCGCTGGGCGGGGCCTGGCATCTCGACCGGCGGCTGGCGGCGACCGAAGGCGACCGCTGGCGCCGCTTTGCGGAAGTGACATCGTTCGTGCCGTTCGCCGCGCTCCTGGCCGGGCGCCAGCGCTGGGTCTGGGCCGAACTCCGGCGCCCCCTCCTGTGGGGGTTGGGACTGTTCGCCCTGCTGCTCGCCTTCCATCCGGCTCTGTTCGGCGCACGGCCCTACTGAGACGGGCCCACGTCCTGCCGGAGCACGCGCCGGCTGGCAGAAACATTAGCGCAAGCGGATTCCATTCGCCCTGATTCAACAGCCGTTCCCTATACCCGCGCCATCCGGGCCGGCACCGGTCGTGAAGCTGCGCTGGCACACGCAGTTGGGATATGTCCCGATACCCAAGTCGTCCGATCAGAAGCGGCTGGCGGAGAACCTGGACATCTTCGGGTTTACCCTGGCGAGTGAGGAACTGGCTGCCCTCGGCGCACTCGACCGGCCCGATCCCGACATGCTGGATGCCGACCGCTTCTAGCAATGATCCTCAAGACGCTATTGGATCGAATGGATGAAGTACAGCGTGGTTCAGGTCTCCCCGGAGACGCCGCTCAGCGCCCCCAGCGCGCCGGTCGCCATCGCCGCGTAGACCGGCGTCAACGCTTCCAGCGGGGAAACCTCGCCGCGCCAGAACGGAAACGGCCCCAGCCGTTGCAGCAACGCAGCGGATTGGGCGGGCGCGAGCAGCGGTCCGGCCAGCATCTCTGGCAACGGCGGCATCGTCCAGAACGTGGCCGGATCTTCGGGCAAGGGTTCGGGCGCGGACGGGGTCCAGCCCTCGTCCTCGCCCACCGCCTCGCCCAGTTGCGCCAGCAATGCCTCCCGCTCCATCCCGCGCAAGCGGAACATCAGGAACGGATCGTGATCGAACGCCTCGCCCAGCAGGTAATAGACGGCAGCGATGTGCTTGCAGGGATTGGAATAATCCGGGCAGGAGCATTCCGTCTTCAGGTCGCCGTGCGTTTTGGGAAACAGCGACAGCCCCTCGGCCTTGAAAACCTCCTCAATGTCCGCGGGCATCTCCCCGGCCAACAGCTTGGCGCCGAAACGCGCTTCCTCTGCCATCGCTTCGGTCAATTTCCGCCAATCCGCCGCGCTCAGGGGCTTGAGCTTGATACTGACTTGATAGGGCCGGGGCCGCGAACCCTGCACCTTGGCCTTCACTTCGCCGGACGCGATCTGAATGTCGAGCACCTGGCCCTGACGGGCGTAGCTGCGACCGCGGTTCAGCCGCGCGCCGATGTGGAAGCTTTCCAGCACCGCGATCCAGCGCTGGGCCCACCAGCGGCTGGCGAACGCGCCGCGCTGGCTTTGCGCCTTGATGCCCCCGCTGACCCGGCGCGGTTTGCTGGCGGGAAAGTAATTGTCGTAATAGCCCATCGTTCAGTCCTCCACGGCTTCGGCGCGCAACCGGAACAGGTTTTTCAAATCGTCGGTGGACAGTTCGGTGATCCAGTTCTCGCCGCTGCCCACGATCTTTTCCGCCAGCGCCTGCTTGCGCTCGATCAACTCATCAATGCGCTCCTCCACCGTGCCCAGGCAGACGAACTTATGCACCTCCACCTGCCGGCTTTGGCCGATGCGGAAGGCGCGGTCGGTGGCCTGGTTTTCCACCGCCGGATTCCACCAGCGGTCGAAATGGAACACGTGGTTGGCGCGGGTGAGGTTCAGTCCGGTGCCGCCAGCCTTGACGGACAGAATGAAGACTGGCGGTCCACCGGATTCGTTCTGGAACCGCTCCACCATCCGTTCGCGCTGGGTCTTGGACAGGCCGCCGTGCAGGAACACCACTTCCCGCGTCAACTGTTCTTGCAGGTATTTCTGCAAGATATGCCCCATCTCG